>JANOKO010001138.1:0-8662 GCA_031419335.1 Planctomycetota bacterium | reverse complement strand
TTCCTCGGTCTCGTCGAATCGGGTATGCCATCGGCCAACGAGTCGTCCGCAAATGCTGCTGTACCTGAGTTTCGATGGTGCCTCGCATCACTTCGGACAGCAGGCTCTGCCCGGTGGATGATGACTCGACACTTACGTCCCCTGCCACCACCACCAACTCGTCATGGTGTAACTGAGCCGTGAAGGGAATTCGAATCCGGTGGTAGTCCGTTCGAGGTGCCGGGGCCAGCCGAAAGGCAGCCACCAGATTCAGCACTGCCGCGCCCTGAGTGAACTCCACGCTGATCGGCTGCCCTGGGGCGAGGATCATCCACGACTGACTCACCGACGGCAGGTCGGAATCGGTGGCGGGGAGCAAACCGTGTTTTGGCTCGACGTGAACTGGAATCTTGCCGACCTGCTCGCGGGTCGGAACCAATAATGGACCGAGGATGGTTGAGTCTCCCCCTCCGGGGACCGATTCTGCCTGCCCCTTCGCTCCAGATATCGAACGCTCGTAACGTTTCGTGGACATGGTCAGAGCCGCTCTGGATCGACTCACCCCCTGCGGTAAGATCACCCGCTCCAATTCCTGTTGCCATCGATCGAGATCCTGGATCGGAATCTCCAGCCCCCCCAGCGACAGACTTCCCAGCCAGATGTTGACGGCTTCTGCATGAATGGCAAGCCGCAGTTCTGCGGCATCTGCAACAGGAGTCTGGGGCGAGTACTCCGGGCAATTCGCTGTCGTGTCCCAGGCGAAACTGACGGTCAATTGGCGGTCTGTTGTCCTCACTCGGGTTGTCGGCGGGCTGATTCCCCACAGCGGCAGGTGCAGGGGGATCTGGTCGGCCCAGTGCGTATTGAATGCCGCCAACCGGGTATCGATGGACGCGTTGAATTGTGGCACGACTTGCTGCGTAATCCGACTCGCCGTAATGCGTTCCGCAGCCGGTCGACTCAGCTCCGCTACCCCGAGCGCATACTCGGCGACCATTGGCCCCACGATGGGAATCGCGCTGGCCGGAGTTTGGGCCGCCCGGTTTGTCTGGCAGGGAAACAGGATCGCTGAGGGGCTGCGAGTCAGGAGCCTCCGACCATCGAACTGAACCGCTTTGTTGATCTGGAAACGATGATTCCCTTCCGACTGGATCACCGCTTGTGGAGTGCGGTTTTGGGTGGAATTCCGTGTCACTCCGTCAAGTTGGAACTCCAATTGACCCACACTGTCGTTCGGAATCAGACGGAGACGGACCGAGGTCTCGGTCGACTGGGAACAGACGACCTCAGCCCCCAGAATGCAGTCCCGCACGGGACCACTCTCTTGTGATTCGACCCGAACGAGTTCGTCCAGGAATCGTTGACAGCAGGCGATGTGGATTCCTTGGCCACTCGGAAAACGCGGATCGAGACGCTGTACTGAGGCGTCAACCCGGCGGGTCAGGCGTGTCGTCAACTCGACCGGTGTCGGCTCTCGGGGCTCCCAGCCAGAAGGTGAGGGCGTCGATCTCATCGGTCCTGGTGTTCCTCCCGCTCGCCGGGGAAACGGCGGTGCCGCCATTGCCGAATTCACCAGCAACCAGGCCACAACTCCCCACGTCACTCCTCCTTGGGAATACCAGTGCGTCTCGGGATGGGACTGAAACACCCGCACATGCGACTCCTGAAAGCGGCTGAACAGACACAGCCTTCACGTGGGATTTGCCAGCCTCATCGTACCCTGGTGTCCGCCGTCCCGCGCTGAAAAACAACGGCAAGGATCATGAAACTGACTATTCGGATCGGTCGTCGTTACGTTCCTGATCATTGACTCAGCTTGCCGTGTCAGCACATTCGGTCTGTGCCAGAGTCCAGTGTTCGGCGTCCCCAGAGACTCGCCGCTGCTCCCGATTCCAGAGAGATTCCCGGGCGAGTGAGCGAGCAGATTCGTCCTCGGCACAGTCCGACTCCGCAAAAAAACTGATTGGCCAAAAATACAGCGGCGGCAAGAGATACCCCTGCCGCCGCTGTTGGCCCGCAATGCTCGACGAACAATCCATGGAAGCGAACTCCGTCTCAGGAGTTCGCAAATCCCGGCTCAGCGAGTTGCGTCTGGGAACGAGTATCGGAGAGAACCGTTGAGCATGTCATGACCTGTACAGGTCATTCTGATGCGAAAAACTGAAATAGTTTCCGTTCCAGTCGGCGTACGGAAACCCGAACCGCATTTGACATGACCGCCCTGAACAGACGATCCTTGCCGCATGTTCAACTGGTGGCACCTTCAGCGCTGGCAACGACAGGCTCGCGACATTCAGTCGCGGTTAGCTGGACTCGCGCGCTCCGCCTCTGACCTCGACCTCCAAGACATGGTCAAAGATCTCCGCTGGCGCGCACAGAGCGGACAGAGCCTGAAGTCCCTGCTACCGGAAGCATTTGCATTAGGAGTCGAGGCCTCGCGGCGCGTGCTGGAGAAAACACATTACCCCGTCCAGATCATGGGCGGGATCGCGCTGGTCGAAGGGTACATCGCCGAAATGCAGACTGGTGAGGGCAAGACGCTGACCGCCGTGCTCCCCGCTCTGCTGCGAGCGCTGCCCAAGCGAGGCTGTCATGTGCTGACAGCGAATGAGTACCTTGCCAAACGCGATGCCGAAGAGATGGGGCGGGTGTTTACGGCCCTCGGGCTGACGACCGGCTGTGTCGAAGAGGAAATGGACGACGACGCACGGGTGCCACAGTACCAGTGTGACATCACGTACGGCACAGCCTCACAGATCGGGTTCGACTTCCTCTGGGACCGGTTGAAGCGGGGGGCCGAGCCGAACGAGGGACCGCAAGTCGCCTCGTCGAAGCTCGGGACATCCAGTGGAGTGGTGCAGCGGGAGTTGTACTTCGCGCTCATCGACGAAGCCGACAGTATTCTCATTGACGAGGCCAGGACGCCGCTCATTATCGGATTAGAGACGAAGGATGCCGCGTCAATTGAGAGCCTTTACCGCTGGTCGGACCAAGCGGCCCGCACTCTTCTGGCCGGTGAGGACTACGAGATCGACGACCGCAAGCGCCTGCTCGATCTGACGGATACGGGATGCCGTAAGGTGATCCTGGCTCCCAAGCCGATCGTGATGGACCAGATCGACATGGAGACGATCTACCAGCATGTCGAACGAGCTCTGACAGCGATTTACCTCTTCCAGAAAGATCGCGACTACGTGGTGCATGACGATGAAATCTCGATCGTCGACGAAGGCTCGGGCCGAGTCATGGAGGGCCGCAAGTGGCAGGACGGCCTGCACCAAGCCATTGAGGTCAAAGAACACATCAAGCTCTCGGCCCAGACTGGATCTGCCGCGAGAATCACTGTGCAATCGTTGTTTCGCCGTTATGAGCATTTGGCAGGTATGACCGGGACCGCTCGACCCGCTCGGAGTGAATTGAAGCGAGTCTACAAGCTGCCAATGGTGGTGATCCCCACCCACAAACCGTGCATTCGCGAGGGCCTGCCGACTCGCGTGTTTGCCACGCTCGACGCCAAGTGGAAAGGCGTGGCGCGGGCAACCAAAGAGATCGTCGATCAGGGCCGACCCGTGTTGATCGGAACCCCATCAGTCGAGGCCTCGATTGGACTGAGTGAAGTGTTGCGAGATCTGCAGATCCGCCACCGCGTCCTCAATGCCTATCGCCACGAAGAGGAGTCCGAGATCGTGGCTCAGGCTGGCATGCCGGGGCAAGTGACGATCTCCACGAACATGGCGGGACGCGGCACCGACATCCTGCTCGGCGGGAAGCAGCGGGAGAAGAGCGAGTTGGAACGCTACCCGGAAGAGTCGCGCGAGTCGATCTCGGCGCAGTGGCAGCAGCAACACCAGCAGCTTGAAGACTCGGTACGGCAGGCAGGTGGCCTGCACGTGATCGCCACGGAGATGCATTCGTCGGCCCGCATTGACCGTCAACTGGTCGGTCGCGCTGCCCGTCAGGGAGACCCCGGCACATTCCAGTTCTTCTTGTCATTGGAGGACGAACTGCTGCGTGTGCTGCCTCCCGCCGAGAGGGCGTCGATCAAAGCCAGCGCCCAAGCAGATGCTCACGGTGAAGTCCCCGCCACCTGGAAGACCAAGTTCGAGAAGACCCAGGCCATGATGGAAAAGCTGCATACCAAGCAGCGGAAGCAGCAACTCGAACATGAGAAGCAGCGCTCGACGCGGTATCACAAGCTGCGGCTCGATCCGTTTATTGAACTCACAGACTAAAGCCCAGGGGTTGACATCCCAGGGCTTTCGAGAAAGGCATCCATGACTCGTCTCCTGATCCCCTTGATGTGTCTGTTGAGCTGGGTCGCCACGCTCCACGCGGACGCCCCGCCGAATGTGGTGTTGATCATTTCGGACGACCAGGGGTGGAAGGACTACTCCTGCATGGGCCACCCGGCGATTCGCACACCGCACCTCGACAAACTCGCCAGCGAGTCGCTGGTCTACACGCGCGGCTACGTCCCCGACAGCTTGTGCCGCCCGTCGCTGGCGTCGATTCTCACCGGGCATTACCCGCATCGACATCGCATTACCGGCAATGACCCAGCGTTGACGGGCGACATAGCAAAGATGACCAGGGCACAAGCCCTCAAGACCTCGGCGTATGCCCAGCTGCGAACGCGGTACAGCCAGAACCTGGACGAGTTCCCGAAGCTCCCGTCGGCGCTCCATGCACACAAAGGGTATGTGTCACTTCAGACCGGCAAGTGGTGGGAGCGGAACTACTCGGACGGCGGGTTCACCACCGGCATGTCGCACGGCGTGACCGGCCAGGGAGGACGCCATGGGGACCAGGGCCTGGAGATTGGCCGACAGGGATTGAAGGCGATCGAAGAGTTCATCGACTCGGCGGTTAAGTCTCAGAAGCCGTTCTTTGTGTGGTACGCCCCCATGCTGCCACACACACCACACAACCCGCCGCAGCGATTGCTCGACAAGAACACGTCAAAATCGCCGCATCGACCCGTGGCGAAGTATTGGGCGATGTGCGAGTGGTTCGATGAGACGGTCGGGGAGTTGCTCGGAGTCCTGGCACAGCGCGACTTGACCCGTAACACGATCATCGTCTACGTGACCGACAACGGGTGGGTTCAGTCTGCGGGAGGCGAAGGCGGAGCCTTTGGCGGAGAGAAAGGGAAACGCTCGCAGTACGATGGCGGGGTGCGGACACCCGTCATGATCCGCTGGCCGGGGCATGTCACTCCGCGCCGCGATGAGACTCACCTCGCCAGTTCGATCGACCTATTTCCCACAATCCTCTCGGCGGTGGGCGTCGCTGACCCGAGTCTGTTGAAGTCGCTGCCGGGAGTCAATTTGCTCGATGAGACACAAGTCGCAGCGCGCTCGCGCATCTTCGGTGAGATCTACGAACATGACGTGTACGACATCGCCCGACCGGCTGAGAGTCTGCGCTACCGCTGGGTCGTGGATGGGGAGTGGAAGCTGATCGTGCCACATGTCAAACGTGTGCCCGATGGAGTCATCGAGCTGTACCACCTGAGCGAAGACCCGGATGAATTGCGGAACCTCGGCGAGTCGGAGCCGGATCGCGTGGCGACGCTACGGAAGTCGCTCGATGCCCACTGGCGTCCATAGCGCGGGGACCGCTTCGCTCCGTGCTCTGCTTCGAAGACTTCGCGTCGCCGCTAAACGGGCGGACGCACCGGAGCGGGGCAGCAGTCGACTGCGCACACATCCCAGTTCGGGCCGTACTGGCCGACGGCTTCCTTGGGGAAGTCGGGTGACATCCGCTCCAGGATCAGCTTGCGAATCATCTGCACGAAGAGCGGATGGGTGCCGACTGTCTGGGCACGGACCATCTGCATCCCGCATTCGGCAGAGGTTTTGGCGGCCTCGTCATCCAGGTCGTACAGCACTTCGATATGGTCGGACAGGAACCCCACGGGCATGACGATCAGCTCGCGAACTCCGTGCGCGTGCAACTGCTGGATGTGGTCGCAGATGTCGGGTTCGAGCCACGGATCCTGCGGGCGGCCCGAGCGGCTTTGGTACACGAGGCTCCAGCGCGAGGCGTCCACGCCGATGGCTTCGGAAACCAGGCGGCAGGTCTCTCTCAGTTGCTGCTCGTAGTGACAACTGCTGGCCATCGACTCGGGGATGCTGTGCGCGGTGTAGGCCACGCGCACTCGCGAGCGGGCCTCAATCGGGATCTGCTGTAACGAGGCTCGCATGCGGTCGGCGCTGGCCGCGATGAAGTCGGGATGGTTGTAGAAAGCGCGGATCTTGTCGATCTGCGGAGCGGCCTCACCGATCTGGCTCTGGCAGGCCAGCAGGTTTTCGCGGTACTGCCGACAGCCGGAGTAGGAGCTGAAGCCCGACACGACAAATGCGAGGGCCTGCTTGACTCCGGCAGCAACCATGTTCTGCATGGTGTCGGGCAGGAGCGGGTGCCAGTTGCGGTTGCCCCAGAAAATCGGGATCGAGAGGCCGTGCGCTTTCAAATCGGTCTCGACGGCAGCGATCAGATCTCGCGTCTGGGCGTTGATCGGGCTGATGCCGCCGAAGTGCTGGTAGTGCTCGGCCACTTCGAGCATGCGTTCGCGAGGCACGTTCCGCCCTCGCAGGACGTTCTCCAGAAAGGGCATGATATCGTCCGGACCTTCGGGGCCGCCGAAGGAGACGAAGAGAATGGCATCGTAAGGGGGCGTGGGGCTCATGTGTGTCGGCTTTGGAATCGGATGCCTCTTCAGAAGATTGGAACGCTAATCCTCGCTCATTAACACTGATTCCAACCAGGATTAGCGTTGATGAGCGGTAATTAGTGTTCCAAACTTCCCTCGGTCGTTCATGCTCGATGAACACTAACTGTGAGTGTGACAGTGTTGTAGAGGTGTCCCTTGTTTCGGCCACCCAGGGGCTTTGGCAGATTACCCCAGCGACCGGTTCTGCATCTTGTGCAGCGCCGCTTCAACGAAGCCCGCGAACAGTGGGTGCGGGGCCAGCGGCTTCGACTTGAACTCGGGGTGGAACTGGACCCCCACGAACCACGGATGATTCGGGAGTTCGACAACCTCCGCCAGTGTTCCATCGGGGCTGTTGCCTGTGATTAGCATGCCCGCCGCTTCGAGCCGCTCGCGGTAGGCCGGGTTGAACTCGTAGCGGTGGCGGTGGCGTTCGTGGATCTCGGTCTGGCCGTACGCGATCGCCGACTTCGAACCGGAAACCAAGTGGCACGGCTGCGATCCGAGCCGCATCGAGGCCCCCTTCTCCTTGACCTCTCGCTGAGCTTCGAGCAGGCAAATCACGGGGTGAAGCGTCCCGCCGTCAAACTCGGTGCTGTTTGCTCCCTCCAGTCCCGCCACATTTCGCGAGAACTCAATCACCGCCGTCTGCATCCCCAGGCAAACTCCGAAGTAGGGAATCTCGTTCATCCTCGCGTACCGGATGGCCTCGATCTTCCCTTCAATCCCGCGATGGCCGAATCCGCCCGGAACCAGAATCCCGTGCAGCCCGCCCAGCTTAGTTTCGGCGTTGGCCTCCGTGAGTTCGTCGGACTCGATTCGGCGAACCGACACGCGGGTCGCGTGCTTCATCCCCCCGTGGGCCAGTGACTCATAAATCGACTTATACGCATCGCGATGCTCGATGTACTTGCCGACCACGCCAATCGTGACATCGTGATCCGGCTTAATGATCTTCTGGACCATCTCTTTCCAATCGTCCAGATTCAGTTCCCCGGCTGTAAGTTGCAGCTTCTCCAGGATGAGTTCATCGCACTGGGATGCGGCCAGCCCGAGCGGCACCTCGTAGATCGAGTTCACGCTGTCGGGCTCTTCGATGACGGCACGCTGTTCTACGTTGCAAAACAAGGCGATCTTTTCGGCGTAACTTCCACCCAGCGGCTTCTCGGTGCGGACGATCAGGATGTCGGGCTGAATCCCGATCTGTCGCAACTGACCAACGCTGTGCTGGGTCGGCTTGGTCTTGGCTTCTTTGGCTGCCTTGAGGTACGGAAGCAGTGGGAGATGGATGAACAGGCAGTTCTGTTTGCCGATCTTGAGGGGGATTTGGCGGATCGCTTCGAGGAACGGCTGCCCTTCAATGTCGCCGACGGTTCCGCCGAGTTCGGTGATGACCACATCGACATCGGGACCGCCGCAATCGAGGACCGCGCGCTTGATCTCGTCGGTGATGTGAGGGATGACCTGCACCGTCTCGCCCAAGTACGCGCCCCGGCGTTCCTTCTCGATCACATTGAGGTAGATCCGCCCAGTCGTGGAATTCGACTTCCGCGACAACTTGCAGTTCGTGAACCGCTCGTAGTGTCCCAGGTCGAGGTCGGTCTCGGCCCCATCGTCGAGGACGTACACTTCGCCGTGCTGGTAGGGGCTCATCGTCCCCGGATCGACGTTGATGTACGGATCGAGCTTCTGCAACATCACGCGCAGACCGCGTCGCTCCAGCAGCATCGCCAGCGAGGCGGCGGTCAGCCCCTTGCCCAGCGAACTCACAACGCCGCCGGTCACGAAGATGTGTTTGCTCATGAGGGGTCTCCGTCGCGTTCCTATGGTCCAGCGGGATTCGCGGCAACTGCAAAAGACAACGGGGGACGCATGCGTCCCCCGCGTGATCGATTCGGTGAGTGGGATAGGCTTCCAGCCTGTCGTGCCGTCTGTCGCGCGCCAGACTTCCGAAGTCTTCGGAGACTT
>JANOKO010001137.1:0-1797 GCA_031419335.1 Planctomycetota bacterium | reverse complement strand
GGCGGCCTCATCGGTGGTCATCACGCGGCAGTCGTGTCGGTCAATGCCCACTAACACGTCACCCGACTTGAGGCCCCCCTCGGAGGCGGGGCTCTCCGGCAGCACCTGGCGGAGTTTCATCCCCCGGCCCAGGTCGGCTTCCATCACGATCCCGACACCGACGAACTGCCCATCGATATTGTTGAACAGGTCACGGAGCCGTCCCGGTGTCATCACGTTGCTATAATCATCCAGACAATTGCAGGCCCCGAACACGTATTCCATGCACACGGGCCCTGGATCGAGCCCCACTCGCTCCATCGACAACTGACAAATCTCACGAATCAGATTCGTCGCCTCATACTGTCCACGGACTTGCTTGTTCCAATATCGAGTCCGTAACTCCTTGCGGAGTGACTTGAGGCGGTCTGGATCGGCCCCGAACAAATTGTGATCCAGGAATTTTTCATTCTCCAAAGCCAGCCACAGACTCTCCGTTCCGTGGGCCACGATCGATGTCGTATCAAGCGGCTCCACGTAATGAGCTTGAATCATCTGGTGGACCGACGTGAACAGTTGGAGGCCATTTTCGATCGGTTGGGTTTTGAGCGATTCGCGGAATGACAGATCGTCATAGCGCCTTTCGATGGAGAACTGAAACTGCGAGCGACGCAGGCCATAGGTCAAGTGTGCACTGTCGGGCCATTTCTTCAAGGCCCCTTTGTAGTGGTCAATCGCGTCATTCCAGTGACGCTCATGCTCCATGCGCCTCCCGACCACGACGGCTGATTCAGGATCACGACTCGTCGTCGGAAGTTCGACAGCCCACGATACGGAAGCCATCCATCCAGCTGTCGCCAGCCACAGTCCGAAGAACATACTCAACCGCTTCATCGCTGTCCCCTCGCTCAATGGCACCGGTCGCTGTCCTACGAGCCCCCTCGGGACAGAGTTGTGCCGGGCGGTGTCTGAACATGCGATCCATGTCGCCTGACAAAGGCCAGGCTGCTGGTCACACGTCGCAGACGCCGTCGGACAACCGACGACGGTGTTGAGGAATCTCCTCAAATCGTCATGGCGTATGTGGTACACACGCATCACTTCCATGAACTTAGGCCACGATGCCCGGAAACGACTGCCCGTTCAAGACTCAGTCTTCAACGAATCTTCAGAATACGGGCTGGGATTCGTCACGGGGTCCGGCTGGAACGAGATCACGGGACTTTGCGGGTTGTACAGGCGATAAGGAATAGTCATCACCAGGAGTGTTTCAAAGTCAGACAGTAGCGGTTCTCCGGCCCGGTGTCACGGCTCCTGGACGAACCGACCACCATCCCAGACTAGTTCGCGAAGGAGTTCAAAGAGAACAGCTCCCGGTATTTCCGCATGGACTGCTCCGCCGCCGCCTTCGAATTCGGCCACGGCAGGCACTCCGCTGACACATATCCGCCAAAATGGATCTCTCGTAAAGCCTGCACAATCGGTGGCCAGTTCATGTGCCCCACTCCTGCGGCACAGCGGGTCGTATCGACGCAATGCACATGCCCCAGCCAACGGCCCGACTGTCGAAGAGCAGCGGCGATGTCGACCTCTTCGATGTTCATGTGGAACAGGTCAGCCAGCAGCCGCACATTCGTCGCCCCGTACTCTTCTAGCAACAACACCCCGTCCCCTTGCGTGTTGCACAGGTTCGTCTCGTACCGGTTCAGCGGTTCATAGATCAACGGCACGTTGTACTGCCGGGCATGCTCGCCCAGGTCGACGAGCGCCTCGCCCAGCCAACCCCGCGCCGTTGCCTTGTCGACGTTCCCGCCCCAC
>JANOKO010001136.1:0-6271 GCA_031419335.1 Planctomycetota bacterium | reverse complement strand
GCCGGAAGTGATGTGACGATAGATGGTTCGAGGTTCGGCTCCTCCCAATTGCACCTTGAGCCGTACACCCAGTGCCGCTCGATTGCACCCACGACCAATCAACCGCACCGTGATCTGGTGACCGGTGTGGCCCGGATTTTGAAACAGAACATTGTGGAACTTGTCCCCATTAATGGCTCCACCCATCTGTACAAAGAGGTCCAAATCCCCGTTACGGTCCCAGTCACCGAAGCCCACGGAATGTCCCTTCTGGAGGTGACCGGTGCGGGAGGAACCGGAAATCTCCACGAATCGCTGTCCTCCAGAATTTCGAAACATCCGGTTAGGGACCAAAGTGGAGATCTCCGGATCGCCCGTGCCAAGGTACATGTCGAGCCAGCCGTCGTTGTCGAGATCCCCAAAATTGCAGCCCATCGTTTCGTACACGGCGTCCAGCCCGGCTGCTTTCGCCTGGTCATCGAATTGCTTTCCTTCTCGATTCCGCCAGAGCCGACTCGAGGGCGGACCTTTATGCTGACCGAGCATGCCATCGATGAGTTCGGGGATGCTGCGGTGGTACGAAGTCGCGAAAATATCGAGCCAGCCATCGTTGTTGTAGTCCCAGGTCCAGCAGGCAAATCCCTCTTTGGGACCAGTAATCCCCATCTGAGCGGACACATCCACAAGCTGTCCATCGCGCTGATTGTGGAACAGCTGCGACTGGCCTTGCAGGTAGTTCACAAAGAGATCCGGCCAGTCGTCGTTGTCATAGTCCAGCCATGTGGCTCCTTTGCAGAAGAATTCGCCTGTCACTCCCCCCGCTTGGGGCACGACATCAAACCCCCCATCACCCCGGTTGCGGAAGAGTCGGTTCTGTTGCCGCTCGCAGCAAACAAAGAGATCGAGATTCCCATCATTGTCGTAGTCCGCCCAAGTGGCGGAGTTGGAATTCACGGAGTGCATCAGCCCCGCCTCTTCCGTGACATCGGTCCAAGTTCCATCCCCTTCGTTCCGCAGAAGAGAGGGACGAATGGGCGAGAGGAACCAGGCCCCCCGTGGAACATAAATATCCAGGAAGCCGTCATTGTTGTAATCCGTCTGAACGCAATAGAGGCCCCCGAGTTGCCCCAAGACACCGGATGTCAACGCGACATCCTTGAATTGACCATTGCCGAGATTACGAAACATCCCCATCGACTGTGTGGGGTCAATCGCGGTCACCACGACATCGAGCAGTCCATCGTTGTCGAAGTCCTCCAGAATCCCGCCTCCCGACTGGTTAAACCGGTCCAGGCCCACATGCGAACTGACATCGCGAAACTGTCCAATGTCTTCCGCAGATCGACTCCAAGCGTCCAGGGAAATCAGAAATCGCGGGTCGACCTTGTCAGGATGCTCTCCCAAGGTCATATGCGCCACGTTCAGCAGCCAAGCGACGTGTCGATCATCCGGAAACTGTGTCAGGTACTCGGTGAAGTGACCGATCGCGGCCCGCGAGCCTTCCGTCACCTGATGCACCGCCCCCGGAGTGATCGGCAGGATGCAAGAGGTCTCTCCACGGCACATGATGCAGTTGGAGTTCTCGCCGCGGCGCAGGGCTGTGACTCCTTGATAGTAAATCACACTATACAGCCATTGCTGTGCCAACGGAGGATCGCCCTCGATCTGGGTTCTGAGTGCGCCGAGCGTGGTATAAACCTGCTCTGCTTCCCCCTCGTAATTGAGAAACATCATCCGCGCCATTCCAGCGCGAATACTCTCCCGCAGCGGAACTCCGGGTTGGGTGAGGAATTGCTCGACTTCCCCAGCAGCTCGTCGTCCGGGGTGGTCCCAGATTTGGCTTAATTCTTCCAGAGATGTCTCTGGGGGCCACGTCTTGATCCCGCTGCCGATCAGTGAGAATCCGCTGGTATCGAAATCTTTCCGTGGTTGATAAGCAGCGATTGGCTGGGCGGTAGGGGACTCTGACGAGAGTTCCTCTGAGGCAGGTAACTCGGGGTCAGGAGTCGTGGAGGAGCTGTCACACCCCGCCGCACTGCACAGCCAGCCCATCACAACCCAAGACAAGCATCGTCTCGCATGTCGCTTCCGCAGGCCACCCCAGACTCCCAGTCCCAGCAGAACGATCATCGAGAATGGCACCCAGGCACCAGTGGGGGTCGGCTCACCGAGAATGTGAACGTGCCGTGTTGACACCGATGTGTGAGGCTCTGACCTGTGCATATCATGACCTATGTCATCCGTGCCTGCGGCACGAACGCGACTCAGGGAACCTGCCTGGGTGATTCACTCGCATGTCGGGGTACGTGAGATGCGGCGACCAGACAATGGACTGATCGGATCAGTGTCGCCCAATCTCTGGGGAGGAGCAAGTCCCACTACGCGGTGGATCCTGTGCCCGGCGTACTCGTGTTATCATGAGAACCAGTCCACGCCCCCCGAAAGTCTCTCCCATGCCCTGGATTCAAAAACGCCTCACTCTCGGTCCGTTTTCACGCGGGTTTCACCTGGTCACAGGGCAGATTGTGGATGCGTTGCCCGAGTTGGCAGCGTTCCGAGTCGGCTGGCTGCAAATCTTCATACAACACACTTCGGCTTCGGTCACGATCAACGAGAACGCCGATGCCGAAGTTCGGACCGACCTCGAAGCCGTATTCAACCAGTTGGCACCGGAGTCGTTTCCGTATGAGCATACGTATGAAGGGGCCGATGACATGCCCGCCCATGTGAAGGCCGCCATATTGGGCAACAGCGTGTTGGTGCCGATTACCAATGGACAACTGACATTGGGGACATGGCAGGGGATCTATCTGTGTGAACATCGCAATCGAGCCGGGGCGCGGAGTGTGATGCTGACAGTCCAGGGGGAAACTTCGGACAGAGGCGGTCATGGTTAACCATCGAGCTTGCTCGACGTACTCTGTGTGCCCGCGTTGTTGCCGCGCGTACTCACCCAGCGGACCAGCCCCCTTAGCACCCATGGCAGAAACGCCAGCAGACACAAGGCCAGAATCAATTCCGGAGTCAACAGGCTCCCCGGTCCCTGCTCCACCAGGGTCTTCAGGTCGGCGGCTTGAGACCCGGCGTACACAAAGACACATGTCGCCGGAAACATCCCCAGTTGGCTGATCCAATAGAACCGCCACAGCGAATACCGCGTCAGCCCCATCGCCAAGTTGATCAGAAAGAACGGCACCTGGGGCAGCAGACGGAGCGTCAGTAAATAGAAATCTCCGTCGCGGGCCAATGACTCTTCAATCACCTTCAAGCGGCTCCCCAGTCGACGTGCGGCGGCGTCACGAAACAACGTCCGACTCAATCCACAGGACAGAGTCGCCCCCAGTGACGACGCACAACTGACCAGTGCCAGAGCTGGCCAAAAACCGAACAGCCACCCCGACGCCAGTGTCAAAATGCTGGCCCCCGGAATCGAAAGAGCTGTCATCGCCACATACAGCACGAACGCGATCGACAACACTGCCAGGGGATGGTGCAGATAAACAGCCCGAAACTCAGCTTCACGGGCGACGAGTGACTCTGCGGAGACGGAAGTACGGTTGACGAGTAACAGCCCAGCCACCAACACCATCCCAAGGGCCAGTGCCCAGCGTGACCATCGCGCCGGGCTGGCGTCAGGTAACAACGGCACGGGCAAGGTCGGTTCTGTGGGATGAGACATGACCACACATTACCGAATCGCCACGCCTCAGCGGAAGCTGCCCGCTCTGGCTGGAACTCACATGGCCGCCGAGAGGACGGCACCCCGTGAGGTGTGAAAACGCTGCACACGATCCGTGAGGCGATTGCCTCACGGATTGTTCACTGTCTGCTTGCTGGAATGAGATCAGCAAGCCCCATCGTACTCGGCGGGGCGGCGGGGTGGCCCAGACATCGCTTTGGATGTCTGGGTGACGCAGGAACAAGAGGGTTTGAAAGTGAGCGTGTCATCTGTAGCCTCTCGTTGTTCCACAACCCATACGCTCAAAGCAGCGTCTGGGCCACCCTGCCACCCCGCCACCCTGCCTCCTCAACATCACAGGTTTCGGCTGACAATCAACTCTCGCAGTTTTATCAGCAGGGCTGTTTGTGTCTCAACTTGACCATCCATGTTCCCCCACGACCGGACAAGATTCACATCGACTAAACTCTGTTGATCATCGGGTTCAATACCCATGTGGATGTGAGTGAAATCAAACGGATTCGTCAGGGCATCCCAAGGGCACAGTGAAGTCAATTGTGACTCGGGAATCATGGCCCAGCCAATTGCTGCTGGGATCTCTGTCATGGGCAGCGATCCCCGGTGCGTCAGAATATGGCAATACAGATTCATCTGATACAACTCTTGAGGACATCCGTAACGATGAGTTTCCCATTGCAGTGGTGCCCACTTCGGATTGGACTGAATCGAGTCCAGGATCGGGCGCATATCGTGTTCCCAGGTGTCTACTTTTTGAAACGTCACTTCGGTGCGACAGAAGTGTGAGCACAGGAAGAGGGCAGACAGCGCGGCATGCTGATTCCGATAGAGGTTGATGGGACGAGATGCCTTGCCAGCCTGCGCCCACTCTGTAAGTCCGAAGGACATCTCACTGCAATGAAACTTCAGTTTTTGGTCGAAGAGTTGAGCGGACTGCCGTTCCGCTTCGTCGGGTGACATCTCATTGAGAAAGGCAAACAGTTTGGAAACACGTCGATCAGCCAATACTCGGGCAAACGACATTTGCGGGACCATATCTTGCGATTGGAATCCCACATCGAAGACCACATCGAAGTCGGCGTCGATCGCATCGTTCAGGCCCTCCCCGCAGGATTCAAACGTCTTGTAGCTGGCAACTTGCGTGACAAAATCGCTCACACGTTCGGTTTGAGCTTGTCCAGCGAATGTTGGACCATCCACAGGATTGGGACTGCTTACCACCGGTGGTCTGTCACGCCACATAACAAAATAGACCACAACATGCACCATCACCACAGCCGCTGAGATCCACATCCATTTTCGGTTCATCGCACACTCCTGTACCGATGCCACGGGGAGCTGTCAGTCCACTTCTACGTGAAACAGGTCATTGTCCGCCCGCCTTATAGAACCCTGTCAAAGACGCACCCATCCCATGTGCATTGATCGGAGTCACAACATTCACTCCCCCGGAGTGAGATTGCTTGTAGATCGCACTTTCCCGATACTTTTCTGATGTGGAAAGGATTCCAGGTCGGTTGAAGCCGGAATTCAACAGAAAGCCGCCAGTGACTTTGATGGTGTGATTGCCTGAGTTCAGCACAGCGATTTGTGCATCGTTCAGACCCGCTGTCACGTAGCACCCGCCACTCATGATAATACTCACTCCGGGACTCCCATCGGCTGGCCAATCTCCGACTCCAAAAGCATAGCCATGACAGTTTTGGGAGTAATCGACGCTCCCCTCTTTCTGGTATCCTGCGAATCGCCAGTCCCAATAGGCTTCTGTATGAGAAACATCAACGATGTATATCCCCATGTTCACTGTCACAATGGAATTGGTCCACGAGTTGCTGATACTGGCTGTGGTGTACTGGTAAGGTGTCCCTTGGCAATTTGCGGAAGATAGATTGCAAGTCACAAGCTTCCCCATGGGATTTATGTACGATGTGACATGTTTCGCGGCTTGCCCGTAGTCAGGGGTTCCAGCTAAGAGAATCGGCACCTCAGCGTTCGCAATGGAACCATCATTCATTGTGAATCTGACCGCCGTGTCTATTGTTGCATACTCATTATCGCATTGAGCAAGAGCTGTGGCGGCACTTACCAAAAACCAACAACCAACAACCAACAACCAACAACCAACAACCAACAACCGACAAGACTTTCATGGTGGCACCAAGATGTTGACACGGAGACAAACCTTCAGCATTCTTATGTCGCAGATGGTGATCGTCAAGTCTGATTACACCGCAGGGTGGCCCAGGTTGCCGCTTTGGGCTACCTGGGTGCCTACGGCACAGGAGGTTCACGGGGAGGCATCTCTCGGCGGAGAACCTCTTCCGACCTCGCGGGGTGGCGGGTGGCCCAAAGTCGCCGGATTCTCCGAGTCCGGTGTGGACGATGCCCCCGCCACGTGAGTGTTGGAACACTCGGTGATCGGTGTACTCGGTTTCTCGGTGAGTGTTTGCCCCATCTAGCGGATGCTGATCCATCGGACTGGGAGAGTCCGGCGACTTTGTCAGCTTCAGCGAGAAGTGTCAATCTTTCTGCTGCCTACTTTTCTGATGCACACACTCGGATCAGGTGAAACCAGCGTCGTTGGTGAATCCCGGC
>JANOKO010001135.1:0-1515 GCA_031419335.1 Planctomycetota bacterium | reverse complement strand
CCCATCGCCGCGCACTCCGCACTCAGGTCGACCGCCTGACACGCATCCCCGATAAAGCCGCAGCTGATCCCGCTGTGACGCTGGATGAGTACTATCAGCAAGGCTACGACCTCGTCTCATCACCGCTGGCGCAGAAGGCGTTCGACATCCATGCCGAAGACGCGGCCACACGCGACCGCTATGGCCGCGACTCCTTCGGCCAGCGCGTGTTGCTGGCCCGTAGGCTGGTCGAAGCTGGTGTCCCATTCATCACACTGAATGAGGGTGGCTGGGACCACCACGGTGATTTGTTCAACGCCCTGCGAACGCGGTTGCCCAAGTTCGAGAACTCGATCGCCACGTTGATCGAGGATCTGGAGCAGCGTGGCATGCTCGACAGCACGTTGGTGCTGGTGCTGGGCGAGTTCGGCCGCACGCCCAAGATCAATCCGGGGGCTGGCCGCGACCACTGGGCGAACGCTATGAGCGTCATGATGGCCGGAGCGGGCACTCCCGGTGGCACAATCGTCGGAGCCACCGACCGAGCGGGCTACTCTGCTGTCGACCGCGTATTGACTCCCGAGAACTTTGTCTCGACCGTCTACATGAAACTCGGCATCGACCCCGATCAGATTCTCTATACTCATCAGGGTCGCCCTTCCCATCTCGTTAGCGATCCGACTCCGATTCGTGAACTGATGGGCTAAAGCAACGAGCCGGCGCGATGCGAAGTCTTCGAAGCGGATCGCTTCCGCACTTCTCTATTCGAAACGCCTTCAATCGATACTCTCTGGGTGGCACAGGTTGGCTCGCTCTGGAGCCTACCTGTGTGCCTTGGCACAAGAGGCCACCCGGAGAACGCCCGTCGTGCAAGAACCTCCTGTGACAAAGCCACCCCGGTAGATTCCAAAGCGAATCAACCGGGGCTACCCCGCTGCGTACTCGCAATTCAGGTAGGTCAGGCTGTGCCTGAGCGCTCTGGGGAGTATGGTCATCCACTAGCCACGAAGACTCAGGCAGAGCCTGACTACGTTGCTTCGGGAGGGATGGACTCCATAACTGCGACTCCTGGCGCGAGGAAAAAACAAGATCACGGATCGACTACAGCAGGAACAACTTGGGCAAAAGATTGAGCCCGACGAATCTTGATGACCTTCGAGATCAGGAGCTTGATCTCCTCTGTCACCCCGACGATCCGAAATCGCTTCCGGAACTGATCGAGCCCCATGGCCACGACCGTCTTGGCAAAGAACTCGTCGGCGAAACTGGGCGTCAAAACTTCAATGCCTGTAACATCAATGGTTAGCTCGACGCCAGGAGAGGCCGTGGCTTCGAATTCCAAGAGACTCTCTCTGATTTTCTTTCCCATATCACGGGTCACGAAATCGTTGGCGTGAGACGTGAGCATGAATGTGGTGTCAGTCATTGGAACAGATCCAGATCGGGTTCTTCGCCCTCAACTTCGGTTGATGGCAATGAATCGTAGACATCCCGCACCTCCAGCGGCCGGTCGAGATGGAACTGCAATCCAAACAG
>JANOKO010001134.1:0-1249 GCA_031419335.1 Planctomycetota bacterium | reverse complement strand
GCGTTGGCCTTCTTTCCAAGCGCGAATGAACTGAGGCCGGCCACGATCGCGTTGTTGCTCCGCGGCTCGACCTTCACGTTGTAGGGTGGGTCGGTGTTCACGAGGTGGATCGGTTGGCCATCGAGCAGCCGGTCGAGGTCGGCGGGCTTGCTGCTGTCGCCGCAGAGTAGCCGATGCTCGCCGAGAATCCACAGGTCGCCGGGCTTGGTGATCGCCTCGTCCGGTGGTGCAGGGATCTCGTCCGGATCGCACAGCCCCTGCTGGCCATCGGGGTCGAGCAGCTTCGCCAGCTCGTCCTGGTCGAACCCGAGCAGCCCCAAGTCGAAGTCCATCCCCTGCAACTCGGCCAGCTCAATCGGCAGCAGCTCCAGGTTCCACTCGGCGATCTCGGCGGTCTTGTTGTCGGCGATCCGCAGGGCCTTCACCTGCTCCGCCGACAACCCGCGAGCCACATGCACCGGGATCTCGGAGAGGCCCAGCGACTTCGTCGCCTTGAGCCGCGTGTGTCCGATGATCACCACGCCCGCCTCGTCGACGACGATCGGCTGCCGAAAGCCGAACTCGCGGATCGACTTCGCCACAACCTCGACCGCGTCGTCGTTGAGACGCGGGTTCTTGTCGTACGGCTGGGGTCGGTCGATGGGCCAGGTTTCGATGGTCATAGCAGTTGCAATCATGGCGTGTCCTTGAGGAATGGTGAGGTGTGTGGGGGAAGCTGTTCTTGATCCCATTCGCAGTCGAGGTCCGACGACGCTCCGGGACCGCAGTGTTCGTCGATCCAATCTCGACCGCTGGGCGTCACTCCGACGTGGCGAACGCGATCGCGAGATGGCTC
The DNA here is from genome assembly GCA_031419335.1 of Planctomycetota bacterium. GTDB lineage: Bacteria > Planctomycetota > Planctomycetia > Planctomycetales > Planctomycetaceae > TH-plancto1. The sequence goes on along the minus strand of JANOKO010001134.1, from coordinate 414 downwards.
GGAGACGCGGCGAACCAACCCGGCACTGGCCAGCCGCTTGGTCCACCGCGACCAGCGGCTACGGTTCCGAGCCGAGGCCCGCTGGCGAAACCAGACCGCTGGTTCGTACGGGATTGGAGATTGAGTCGGCGAACGGGCCGCAACTGCAACGAGCAGGCGAACGGCAATCGCTGGCCACCCTGATTCGCTCGCTGCCACAGAATCTCCGACGGAACATGAAGGACCGTAACCAGTTGCCTCAATAGTCCAGAAAAACCGGACAACCGAAAGAAACTTTGTCTATGACCACCACGGTTCCCCCTGGTATCACCTGCGACTCTGGCCGGGGGAGTACCTACGGACGTACGCTTTCCTCTGCCAGCTTGGCACCCCGTGTGGGTCGCCTCCCTTGTGGCAGTCGGAAGCGGGTTGGCC
>JANOKO010001133.1:0-8545 GCA_031419335.1 Planctomycetota bacterium | reverse complement strand
TCATCTGGTGGCCGACGAATTGATGGGATTGCTCCCCCGAGGTTGGGTGATCCGGTATCAGGCTGCGGTGGTTGCCGGGAGAAGCTCCCTGGAGCCGGATCTGGCTGTGGTGCGTGGCCCGCATACGATGTATTTGAACAGGCATCCGATGGCCGCCGACGCCGGTTTGATCGTCGAAATCGCGGATTCCTCAGTGGCCCGTGACCGCCTGAAAGCGAGTGAGTATTGCCGGGCTGGCGTCGATGAATACTGGATCGTCAATCTCGCGCAGCGACAACTGGAGGTGTTCTGCGATCCGGATGAAGTGTCTGGGCAATTCCAGCAGCAGTTCATCTTGAAGGGAGCGGACACCCGAGAACTGCACCTGAAGGGTGAGTTGTGCGGTCGGTTCGCCTCCCAGCGACTTCTTCCACTGGAGTGAATGAGCGTCTCGTGATCTCTTCGGCCACATTCCCGGTGATCGTTCCATCTCCTCTCGAATCCCACGAGATCGGAGAGTTGTATCGCTTCACGGTCGAGCAATATCACGTTTTGGCGGAGTCGGGAGTTCTGGCTTATGGCGAGCGGGCCGAACTGGTCGATGGATTTGTGGTGCGAAAGGACGTGTTGACGCCGCCGCGAGCGTGCGCCGTCCAACAGTTGGGTGAAGCGTTTCTGAAGACCTGCCCCGACAAATTCCACGTCCGGATTCAAGCGGCCCTCACCGCCGGAACGAGCGAGCCGGAACCGCATGTGATGGTGTACAGTGGCGAAAGCCATGCGCACCGCCACCCGAGCGGGTCGGAAGTGCGATTGGTTATTGAAGTTCTGGGAGAAGCCCCCGACTTCGATCGCCGCAAGATCGCCGTCTATGCCGAAGCCGGAATCGAGAACTGCTGGATTGTCGATGTTGAGGCCGCTCAGATTGAGATATACTCCCAGCCCAACCCGGAAACGGCATCCTACTCCCAGCGAGAGGATTATTCGTTTGGAGAGTCGATCTCCGTCACCCTCGAAGACGAAACATGGGAAGTCCGTCCCCTGAGCCGATTCCTCGCTGCTGCCGATTGAACGAATCTCACCACCCGTTGACTCGCAGGTTCCTCGTCCCATGATCGCCGCCACCGAACTTCGCCTTGTCCTCGTCACTCCCGAAACGACGCTGCTCGATCAGAACGTGCGTTCGGTCCAGTTGCCGCTGTTTGATGGCTCGATGGGGCTACTGCCGGGGCGGGCTCCGGTGGTGGGTCGCCTCGGTCGTGGGGAAATGAAGTTCGAGGCGGGTGGGGCCTCGAAGAGTTTCTTTATCGATGGCGGGTTTCTTCAAGTCAAGGGGTCGATCGTGACCCTCCTGACCAACCGCGCCGTGGCTGTCGAGAACATCGACGCGGCGGCTGCGCAGCGGGCTCTCGATACGGCGATGGCCATGCCGTCTGGCACCGATGAGCAGTTCACCGCAAAAATGGCGGCGGATGAAGCAGCTCGCAGGATGCTGAAACTCAAACGCGGGTAGTTGAGGTGCAAAGAAGCTTGTGGGCTGTTGGCTTTCCACACCATAAGGCAAGAGGCGGCAATTAAGTCCCCTGTAGGACGGCCTTTTCAGGCCGTCCTTGATCGTTTTTTTGCAGCAAGACCGTCTGGAAAGGCCGTCTTACGGGGAGACTAATTTCGCCTGCCGGCCTCAGACAGATGGCGAGGCTTAATCTTCACCAAGTGGCATTCTGCCGGGGTTCTCGGATAGGCTCTTCATCTGATCCAGTGCTCCCCTCCCCCAACTCACTAACTCATGCCCATCGATGCGCTACGTTTCTCATCTCGAAGCTGCAATTGACGGAACTCGGCTCGATCCGACGGTGGTCCACACCCTCCACAACGAGCGACCGATCTGGGTTCGCTATGACCTGGATGCGGTGGGGCGAGTATTGTCTCCGGCAGTGCTTAGAGCTCGCCCGGAGACGCTATGGCGGTATCGCGAGCTGCTCCCATATGCCCACGAGTCCGACATCGTCTCATTAGGCGAACGCTGTTCACCTCTGCTCACCTGCCCACGTCTGGCCTCGACCCTGGGTATGGATCAACTGTGGATCAAGGACGAGTCCCAGTTGCCGACGGGGAGTTTCAAGAGCCGGGGACTGGCGATGGCTATGACCATGGCCAAATCGTTCGGAATCCGCCGTGTGGCATTGCCCACTGCGGGAAATGCTGGCGGAGCCGCGGCTGCGTACGCCGCTCGGGCCGGGATGGAATGCTTTGTGTTCATGCCGGAAGACACGCCGGTCATCAATCAGTACGAATGTCAGCTCTACGGGGCCAAAACGTTTTTGGTGAACGGCCTTATCCATGATTGTGGGCGCATCGTGCGCGAAGGGAAGGACCGCATGGGCTGGTTCGACCTGTCGACGCTCAAGGAGCCGTACCGGATCGAGGGTAAGAAAACAATGGGCCTCGAACTGGCCGAGCAGTTTGAGTGGGATCTGCCGGACGTGATCCTCTACCCGACCGGCGGCGGGACGGGCCTGATCGGAATGTGGAAGGCGTTCCAGGAGCTGCGGGCCTTGGGCTGGCTCAAGTCCGAACGCTTCCCGCGCATGGTCTCAGTCCAATCGAATGGTTGTGCCCCGATTGTGGGGGCGTTTCAACGCGGGGAGCGATTCGCCCCCGCGTTCCCGAATGCCCACACGATTGCCAGTGGTCTGCGAGTCCCGATCGCGGTGGGGGATTTTATGATCCTGGACGCAGTTCGAGAGAGCGGCGGGCTCGCCATCGCGGTCGATGAGCAGCGCATTCTGGAGTGGATGCGACAGGCAATGTCCCGCGAGGGAGTTCCCATTTGTCCCGAGACAGGGGCCTGCCTGGGAGCATTGGAGCGGCTGCGATCCGAGGGACTGATTCGCCCCGACGAGCGAGTCGTGGTCTTCAACACCGGAGCTGCCCAAAAATACGTGGAAGCGATACGCACCGATCTTCCGAAACTCGACCGAAATCAGCCGATCGATTGGGATGTATTCGCACGCTGATCCCTGGTGACCCCGGCGCTGGTCGTCGCGACCTAGCCAGGACTCTTGCATCCTGAAATTCCACCCACTCGCAGGCGAAGCGTGAGCCAGTGCTGAGGGCGCATCGAGCTTCCCATTAAGCCGCCGCTCGGTGTAGGGACCGCAGCAGTCGCTCGAACTCCTCATTGCTGGCAAAGGGGATCAGAATGTGCCCGCTGTCTTTGGTTTTCAAACGGATTTCCACCGCCGATCCCAGCAGGTTACGCAGTTGTTCTTCGAGAGAGGCAATGTGCGGTGTTCGCTCGTGTTGCTCACGGGCATGATCCATGGACAGCACATGCGGCGCATCTGAGAACGTGCCGCTCTCGGGATTTGGTGTGGTTGCTGCCGGGGCACTCCGACTGAATTCCTCTGCCGTGGGGAAAACTGCCACTGCCTCAACCGTAGGTTCTGGCTGCCCTCGGCCCAGAAGTTGGCGCACGGTCGACTCGGTCTGACGAACCGAGAGCTGTTCGGCTTGAATCCGACCACACAGGCTAAGCTGGTCTGCCTCGGGGAGAGGCAGCAACGCGCGGGCATGACCCGAACTGATTTTGCCTGCCGCAAGTGCATTCCTCACCGGTTCGGACAGCTCCAGCAAGCGCAAGATGTTGCTGACGGCAGAACGGCTCATACTCAGTTGTTTACCGAGTTCCTCGATCGAACAGTGGAAGTGATTGATGTACTCTCGAAAGGCTTGAGCCTTTTCGATGTCGCTCAGATCTTTACGCTTCAGGTTTTCCTCGAGCGCATAGTCGAATGCTGTCTGGTCGATGACATCGACAACACGGCAGGGGATGTGAGTGAGCCCCGCCCGCTGCGAGGCCAGCCAGCGGCGTTCCCCCGCGATCAGTTGATACGCCCCATCGAACTCACGAACCAGAATCGGCTGCAGGACGCCATGCTCCCGGATGCTGTCGGACAGCTCATTGAGATCGTCCGGGTTAAAGTCCTTGCGGGGCTGGAATGGGTTCCTGGCGATTTCATGAACAGGGAGATTCCGAAGTTCAACAGCAGCGGGTTCGGATTCGGAAAACGCGGGTCCAGCCCCCAGCATGGCACTCAAGCCGCGACCCAGGCGACGGCGGGGAGCATCGGAAGTGGACAGTTCAGACATGCAGCAATCCTCCGGAATGCATCGCGAAGCTCTGGCACCAGGGTGCAGCGATGCCTCCTCTTATTCGACCACTTACGGGTCCGGACTGTAGCGACAGTCCCGGAGGAATCATGTACACCAGCGAGGTAAACGAGATCAGCGAAACAGGTGAGGCACGGTAGGCTGGAGCATTGTTAGGACCGCCGATCCGGTTTCCGCAAGGAGATTCCCGGATTCGCTCAAGTCCCGTGACCATGCCGCGCTTGATTCTGGGACCATGTCGCAGTCTGGTTACCGCGACTGACTCACGGGCTTCACCGCTGGTTTCGACAATTGTGCCTCCAATTGCTTCAACTCTAAGGGAGCGGCTGTCACGACACCGCTCGAATTCACCAACCAGTAGGTGGGGACAGAGGTCACTCCGTAATGGCGGGCGATCGGGTTGCGGACTCCACGGCTGCTGGGTTCCGAGAAGAAGATGTTGTGCCAGGCCAGCGAGTGTTGCTCGATAAACCTGTCGACCGCCGATTGCTCCTTGTCCAGGTTCACGCCGATGATCATCAGCCCGCGCGGACCGAATTTTGTGGCAGCGGACTGGATGAGCGGCAAGTCGTTCAAAAACGTCTGTGAGTTCGAGGCCCAAAACACAATCAACACAGGGTGTCCGGAATATTGATCAATGGAGATGTACCCCCCATCGACGGTCGACCCGGCGAACTCCGTGAGTTTTTTGCCCTGCAACCTCAGTCGCCGTAACACACCCTCCGTGGTTTCCTGAAACGGGGAGTTCGGGTAGCGCTCTTCAATGGTTGAATAACAGGATGTGGCGTCGGCAATCAGTCCCACCTGCTCGCAGAGTCGCCCTGCCGCCATCAGATTCATCGCGGCGCGATTGGTCTCTTGTGGAAAATTCTCAGCGAACAGTCTGGCTTGCTTCGCAAAGGTTGCGGCACAGCGTGGATCCTGGCGGCCCGCTTGCTCCGCTTGAGCTTGCGTCAATTGCACCACGCGCAGAAACGACTCGATGGCGGCGAAGGACGATTTGTCACGGCGATACAGTGCCTCGGCGTCATCTGACAGCAGCTGGGCCTGATCCGCATCGCCGTGCATGGCCAATTGTTTGCGCGAGTCAGACAGATAATAGACGCCGTTGTTGAACAGTTGTTCCAACTGCGGGTTATCTTTTGTCGCAGCAATGACTTGCATCGCCAATTCGACCATGCTGTGCCAGCGGCGGAGCTGTTCTTTGGCAGCCTGTTCAGGAGTCAGTTCCAGCTCCTCAAATTTTCCGGGCTGGCCTTTGATCGGTTGTCGCACCAGGTGTGCTGGGGCGGCTTTGAGCAGGGCCAACTGACGGAGCATGTACTCCGGTGACCCAGGTTGAGGTTCCGGGACCGCCTCCGACTTTTCGGTCAGATCCAGGTCTTCTGCCGCTTCTGTATTCTCCGCAGTGGTGGGGGGGGCGATCGACGGCTGCGTGCCGCGGGCAGGCAATTCGCCTGCCGTGTTGATCACGGTGCTATCAAACTCATTCGTCGAGAGCGGTCCGGTGGGGGCCGTTTCATGGACGGACACCGCCTCCGGTGCATCTGTTGTAAACTGGCTTTGCGAGACCGGTTGTTGACCGCATCCTGCGACGGCAAATGCCAGTGTCAAGGCGAGCCCCGTCCAGACCGGATGGGTAGAATTGAACCTGCTCATGGAATGCCCTCCCTGGACCAACAGACGAGCGCGAGTTGTATGCCAATTCTGCCGAAGGAGGCAAGAGGGATGACCGCGTGCAATTCGTGACCGGGGGTGCGTCACTCCACGAGGTGGGTGCAATGAGGACTGGCCGGAGGATCGGCACGGAGACTCAATCGCATTGAGCGCTGTGGTATGGTGAGTGCTTCTGAGTGGGTGCCAATCGATTTCAGGGCTGGCGGGTTTTCTCCACTCCTCTGGCATACGACAGATCTATTCGCCCAGGCTGTTCATTTCAATCTGCTCACCGAGTTGCGAAGTGAATCCGAATGAAACGATGGAAATGAAGCAATCTCTCGACCCGGAAACGTGACTCAGAGGCCGAATGGGACTGTACCCCAGCCGACATCTGGGTCTGTCGATACAGACAACAAAAAACCCCCGGTGTGTGGCCGGGGGTTTCTGGGTTCTTGAGAGCGGCAGAATTCTTACGAATTCTGCTACGCGGTCGGCACCGAGTTGATCGTCTTCAGCACGCGGCTGACGATCTTGTACGGATCACCGGCGGAGTTCGGACGGCGGTCTTCCAGGTAACCCCGGTAGGCGTCGTTCTTGACGAACGCGTGCGGGATACGGATCGAGGCCCCGCGGTTGGCGACGCCGTAGTTGAACTTGTCGATCGACTGGGTCTCGTGCAGACCGGTCAACCGCATGTGGTTGTCTGGGCCGTACGCGGCGATGTGCTCTTCCTTGTACTTGTCGAAGGCGGCCATCAGCTTCTCGAAGTAGGGCTTGCCGCCCTTGTCCCGCATGTACGCGGTCGAGAAGTTGCAGTGCATTCCGGAGCCGTTCCAGTCGACTTCCATGCCGAGGGGCTTGCAGTGGAAGTTGACATCGACGCCGTACTTTTCGCACTGGCGAAGGAGCAGGTAGCGGCCCATCCACATGTCGTCGCCGATCTTCTTGGATCCCTTGGCGAAGATCTGGAATTCCCACTGTCCCTTGGCGACTTCGGCGTTGATCCCTTCGAGATTGATCCCCGCGTCCAGGCAGATGTCGATGTGTTCTTCGACGATCTGACGGGCAATGTCACCGACATTGTTGTAGCCGATGCCGGTGTAGTACGGGCCCTGCGGAGCCGGGTAGCCTTCGGACGGGAAGCCGAGCGGACGGCCGTCCTGGTACAGGAAGTATTCCTGCTCCAGACCGATCCACAGGTCTTCCGACTCGCCCACCGTGGCCCGGAAGTTCGTCACGTGCGGGGTGAGGTCCGGCATCATGACTTCGCACATCACCAGGAAGCCATTCTTCCGGGTTGAATCGGGATAGAGAGCCACCGGCTTCAGCACGCAATCAGAACTGCGGCCTTCGGCCTGACGGGTGGAGCTGCCGTCGAAACCCCACAGGTCGAGATCGCCCAGCGACTGCGGGGCCTTGTCCACAATCTTGGTCTTGCTGCGGAGGTTTGGCTCGGGGGTATAACCATCCAGCCAGACATACTCCAACTTGTACTTCGACGACGAACTCATCAGTGTCTCCAGAACGAAATCGCGAGGCGAGGCGTCTGCATGCTTTCCGGGAGGCAGGGACGATCCCCACCGGTTGCCGAAGTCGAGCGCTCCACCGAACAGCCGGGTCACTTTTATGATGCCCCAGAGACGGTCCGTCAACTCATGCCGACCATTTTTGAGTGGGGCTCCATTGCCCAACTCATGAGCAGACCTGCCTAACAGCCTTGCAGTCGCTTCGAGAGTACTCGAAGAAACGGCAAGAATTGCCTTTCCAGGCGGGGTTTGCTGCATTCAGAGGCACCTTTTGGCAAACAGCGTGCCGAGATCGCGGAAAATCTCGTCTGACTCGCACACCTCTCGTCCGCCTGCCCTAGATTGATTGAGGTGGACTCCGAGTTGGTCAATCACTGAATACTGGATTTTTTCCGCAAAGCTTGATACTCCTCATCTCTGCTGGTTCTCCTTGAGTGTAGTCCACGACGCATTGCGACGGTCCGTAAGGCTGCAAGCAAGAAAAGTTAGCCTTCCCACCCATGCATCGATCCTTCTGCTGGTAGCCACTGGCGTAATCGCAAGGGATGTTGTTAAAGTTATAGACTGTGGCATAATCAATGTAGGGAACTGCCTCATTGTCACTAAAATAATACTCGCAATAACCCTGAGTCCCATCATCGAGTAATCCACATGTTGCTTCATTGAATACACGAACCCCCTCACACTTTCCGACAATCCCATTCTCATCTGGCTGTCCGCATTCGTAGCATTTGCATGCAAACGTTTCAGACTGGCCAGTGTTCGGATCTGTCACAGTGACGCTCTGGCCGCCATTCAGTTCATGACACATTGTTGACTTTGAGAAAGTTCCAGCATTGGGATACTGCATGAGAAAATTTATCAGATCCCTGCAATCAGCATTGTGTTCCTCTCCGTGAGCGCACTCCATCCCTCCAAGGTAATTCAAGGAACTGCTCGTCTGGGAACATGGGCATTCCGGAATCTCCGTCTGAGCCATGGATTGTTGCCAATTGACAACTTGGAAACACATGCACAAGACCAAGAGGAAACCTACAAACAGCTTCATGTCAATCTCCGGGGAACGGGGGGACAAGACGGGACTTCTTGCACCACAGATACAATCCGAATCCGACAATGGCTGCCAGATTCAGCGTGAACAGCCAGAAGCGAAAACTTGAGTTCTGAGGGGGCTTTACCCCGGCACGCACAGGAAGCTTCGCTTTGCC
>JANOKO010001132.1:0-3035 GCA_031419335.1 Planctomycetota bacterium | reverse complement strand
ACGAGTAAGCTGTCGTCGTCCCTGCTCGGCAGGCGTACTCCCACTCCGCTTCCGTCGGGAGTCGGTAGTATCGTCCGGTCTTCATCGAGAGCCACTTGCAGTAAGTCCGGGCAGCGTGCTGCGTCATGCAGATCGCGGGGTATTTCCCCTTACCCATGTTGAAACTCATGTCGGTATAGGGCGGCGTCGGGCGTGTGACGGCGTCCGCACCGGCGTCGCGCTCGGTCGAGGTCAGTCCAGTGAATTTCCGCCGCAGTTGGTCGGTCTTTTCGCCCCAGACATCGTAAGCTTCCCAAGTCAGTTCAGTCTTCGCCATCCAAAAGGGAGCGATCTCGACCTCGTGCTGCGGCCCTTCGTCGTCTGTTCGCCCGGCCTGAGAGTCGGGGCTTCCCATCAAGGACTTGCCCCCCTGGATCGGCAGCATCTCGATAAAGACGCCCGCGTGTTCCAGCGGCTCAGAGTAAGACATCATCTCAGTGGCGCTGGAGGCGTCAACATCCTTCAAGGGGAGAGGAGTGACTTTTTTGAATTCCCCTGCGCCCACGGGAATCGACAGCAGTAGGAGGAGACTCGCGAATGAATGCCAGACTCTACGCATCGACCACACCTTGAATAGACCCCAAGCCGCGCTCTTCGCGACGATCATACAGACTTCACGCGGGGTGACACGAGTCATGCAGGCGAGCGTCTGGCGTAAGCCGGATGGGACTTCTGGGAACTGTCGCGGAACCAAGGGGCAGACACCTCCCCGCTCGCAGCAACGATTCACTCAGCGCCGCGTGGGGGATAACACGGGTTGATTTTATCACGCGGGACCAGAGAAGTCTCTCGAAAAGTGACTGAGCGTCACGGCTTTACGGATTCCCCATCAGCCAGATCCTTACTTCGCCAGATCCTTCCAATTATTGACATCGTCCCCCTCACCGTTTTCGTTCTGGCGGTTGGGGCCGGACGACCAAATGGCGGGAGCGCTGGAATTCTGCGACTTGGTGTTGGGGTATTCGTAGAACACCGCTTGGTCCCAGGCATCCTTGGGGAGTTTGTCAATAAAAGGCTTCATGGGCTTCCCCTCCTTGTCGGTGGGCTTCAGCAGCAGGTTCAGTGCTTCCTGGTTTCCCGATGGAAACTCCCCGTCATGCTCCACCGCGTACAGTTCCAAAGCCTTTTCCACGTTCATGATCGCTGTTCGCGAGAGTTTGAGGTTGGCTGACTGTTGAGAGTTGATGAATTTTGGCACGACCATAGCGGCGATGACGCCAATGATCGCCAACACAATCAACAACTCCAGCAATGTAAATGCTCGGCGTGGATGAGAAACTGAGCGGCGACACCGTGAAGACGAGCGGACGAAAGAACGATCTCGAGACTGCATGACGATATTCCGGGTGAATCGGGTCAGAGACGCTCAACGGGAGACATGCGAAAACACCCCAAAGAACACAGATTCGAGGGGTTGGCATGGGTTCGGCAGCGACATTTCCAAGTACGGATACGTTAGCAGGTCATCCACCCGTGGGGGAGAATTGGAAATGAATTGACCAAAAAAAGAGGAAAGGATGTCGATCCAGTACCGTATTTGAGAACGGAAATGCTCTCAGAAACTGCTCTTGGCAGCAATTCTGTCTGCCAGGATTCAACTTCCGGCCCATCTTGTGTTTTTTCTGGTAATCTCAGGTGCAAGTCCTCGAACACTTGGATATAGTCACGCTCAGTACGAATCACTTCCCACGGATGGGGCAGCGAATTCTTGATTTGCGGTTGGGTTTTCGGACCCGACCACTCGACGGTCCATCAAACCCAGGAACTGATCGTGTAACGGTTTGCGTCAACTATTGACTCTATCCGCAAGACTTCGCAGCCCTCGCCGTAGCTATGATTTCTGTTGTCGTTGGGCCTCACAGGTAATCCCGAATGCAGTTTGAACTGAATCGTTTGCTCTCGAAGCTGACCGAAAAATTGGTCCGTGATTCCCAAGAGGACATGGAACTCAAATCGGAATTACGGGCTTTGGCAGCCTGTCTGCTGGAAGTCACCAAGGGGGGGCCTCCGATTCGCGGCTCGGTCACGCGACCCGAATCTCGAGACATGACTGATGTCCCGGCTCCGCGTCCCCGCGAATTCAGCCGTGATGACACGGAGACCTCTTCCTCCGTGGGCGGTCGGACCCCTGGTCGCAGTGGGTCGATGCCGATCACGGATGAAGATCTGCCGATGATCGAGACGCGCTGCCGCCTCAAACGCGAGTCTTTGCTGTGGGCCATTGATCGGCAAGCCCTGTTGGCCAAACGGGCTGACTACCAGACCGAGATTTCCCCCGTGGATCGGGAGTTGATCCGTCGAGCCAAGGATCTGCCCGACTGCTACTTGTGGATGCTCTCGTCCCAGTGGCGTCCGCCCGAGAATACACGGTTGCTGGAAGACTTGGCCGAGTGCTTCGAGAACATGGCGGCGGCGACCTCGCTCGCACGTCGACTCCTGGCCAATGAGAGCCGTGACCGCATTGTCTTCGAGCAGGCTCTGGATCTGCTGGCCGAGGCGCAATCCGCAGTCCGCATGGGTGTGTCCCAAGTCAATGATTATTGGGATTTCGACCAAAACGCTGTCTTTCGCTGGTTGCGAGGAGTGGCAGCGCGTGAGCATATCCTGATCAAGCGGCACATGCGGCTGGATGATCCCGCGGATCCTTCCCGGTGGGCCGACCTCTCATCACGTGTGGGGGGACTGGAATCAGAAAGCCTCAACAGTGAAGAACGCAATGCCGAACGGACTCGGTTGTTCATCAAGCTGCACGGACATGTGACGGAGATCAAGAACCTCGAAAATGAAGACGACGGAGACGAGCAGTGGCGAGAAATCGCCGAGAGCGTCGAAAGCCTCCTCAAGCTCGGTGTCGCCCCCACCAGCCGAGAACTTTACAACCTGTTTGAGGGGGTCTTGGACTCCGCTCCGATCATTGAAGACCATCCCGGGTTCGAGCGAGTGCTGGAAGAGATCGAACGTCGCTCGGATGCGGGCGGCTTCACTGCCGAGGAGAC
>JANOKO010001131.1:0-2661 GCA_031419335.1 Planctomycetota bacterium | reverse complement strand
CCTCCGGGCTGAATAAGCCCGGCCCCATTGAAGCAGGATCTTGTCGAACACCGATGCCATCGTCAATCGTGTCCTCCGGGCTGAATAAGCCCGGCCCCATTGAAGCCTGCACCAGTTCCAGCCGTTCCACCAACGGGGTTGCCGTCCTCCGGGCTGAATAAGCCCGGCCCCATTGAAGCCCGAAATGGTATTGCGGAGTTTCCGGTTTGGGATACGTCCTCCGGGCTGAATAAGCCCGGCCCCATTGAAGCCAGCGATTCGTTCTTGGGTGGTTCCTTCAGCATACCGGTCCTCCGGGCTGAATAAGCCCGGCCACATTACTTACTCCCTCTGCACCTTTGACCACATCTCCCGCTGCTTTCCCCAATCCAGCTCCATTGCGATCCAGCGGACAGCCTTCTCCTGAATGTCTCCGCGTCCTGCGTTCGTCCGTAGCAGGAACAGGATTTGTTCCTGGATGTCCGGCGCGAGATTGAGGAGCGTGAGGATCTGTGTCATCCGAGCGGGGGTGATCTGAGCGTAACGGGCGAGTTCGGATTGATTGGAGATTTGGCCGGAGCGGAGCAGCTCATCGCAGTGGATGGCCAAGGCCATCAGTCGGCTGATGCGAGGGATTTTTCCATTCGGGGTATCGGGGGCGGGACCGGGGCGGAGTTGCTGGCGGCCATCCCGGCGACGGGTGGTGTGGAACTGGCGGGTGATCGTGAGTGCTGTGTTCATACGGCGGTCTCCTGGGTGAGAGTCTGGATGCCGCTGGGGCGGAACGTGAGGGAGATCTGGCCTTCCTTACCTCGGTAGTCGATGCGTTCGATGAGGAGTTCGAGGACTCGGGTTTGGTCGCGGGGGGCGAGGGCTTCCCAGGTTTGATTGAACTCTGACAGCAGGCGTGTGACTTCTGTTTCGTCGATCAGGTTGGCTCGCTGTGTCGAGAGTTCGTTGTCGATTTCGGTGAGGCGACGTTCTGTGGTGCGGAGTTGGTCTTGGAGGTCGGCGAGTTGGGAGACTCGTTTGGTGGTGCTCGGCAGACTGGCGCTCGCTTGCAGGTCGGCGTGGTTCGATCGCCACTGTTGTTGGAGCAAGGTGCGTTCTTCGGTCAAGTGGGTGATGCCGTCTTCGGATTGGAGTCGGACTTGGCGGATGGTTTCGGTGATCAGCTTCGGATCGGTGCCGATCTGGTGGATTGAGTCCACGACGAAGCGTTCGATCTCGCCCGCCGGGACCGAGGGAGCCGGGCATTGGTCCCAGCCGCGTTGCTGGGCGGTGCCGCAGAAGTCGTACCGATATCCATCACACATCGAGTGGACTGCGAACGCCGAGTCCCGGCTTGGCCATCACATGAGTGTAGATTTGCGTCGTACTCACATCGCTGTGGCCGAGCAGGTCTTGCACCGTGCGGATATCTGTTCCCGATTCCAGCAGGTGTGTGGCGAATGAATGCCGGAGAGTGTGACAACTCGCGGGCTTGCTCAGCTTGGCCAATTCGACCGCGAGCTTCATCGCCCGCTGCAAGCCATCTTCCAGCACATGATGCCGACGGACGATTCCCGAGCGGGGATCGCGAGAGACGTGACGTGCCGGAAAGACCCATTGCCAAGCCCAGGAGATTCCCGCGTTCGGCGACTTCACCTCGTACGCTTGCGGCAACTCAACACCTCGCAGATTCGCTTCACGATCCTGGGCGAATAGTCCGCGAAGCCGTTCGATATGCGACTCCAGTTGTCCGCGGATGGATTCGGGCAGGATCGTCGTCCGGTCCTTGTCTCCTTTTCCGCTCCGGACCGTGATCGTTCCTCGTGCGAAGTCCACATCCTTGATGCGGAGCCGCACGCACTCCATCAGCCGCATTCCGGTGCCGTACAACAGCCTCGCCATCAGGCCATGTGTCCCCTCGATGTGGGCCAGCACACGTTTCACTTCCTCCTTGGTCAAGACCATCGGCAGTCGTTTGGGGCGCTTGGCACGGTCGAATTCACCGAATTCACCGGGGTCGCGCCGCACGACTTCGCGGTACATGAACACGATGGCATTCAACGCCTGATTCTGCGTCGAGGCTGAGACCTTGCGATTCACAGCCAGATGCGTCAGGAACGCCCGAACTTCGCTCGGTCCCATGTCGCGGGGGTGCCGTTTGTTGTGAAACAGGATAAAGCGTTTGACCCAGGACACATACGACTGTTCAGTACTGTATGCCAGATGCCGCACCCGACACGCATGGGCCACTTGGACCAGAAACCGAGGCTCTCCGGGCTGAGTGATCGCGGGGGACGACGGCGGTGGGTCCACGGACCGAGGTGGGTACTGCGGCATAGCACGACCTCCAGTGCGGCATAGCATGGAATCTGAACCGTCGTTCAGTCGTAAACCACGTTTCAGCATGACAAATCAGAGTTGACAAGTCCATGCTCGGTCATAAAATCACGGTATTCTTCGACCGCACTTCTGCGGTCGAATACCTGTTCCAATGACAAAGAGTTTACGGTCGGATTGACAAAATCCAACCTCATTGACAACATGATTACGCTGGGTGGGACGCGGCGCGCGATCAACAAAAAGTTGGAGCGGACGCCGCGTCCCACCCAGCGGAAGGTCAACGCTGATTGGATTTGTCACGTCGCGCCGCTGACATGTTGCATTGGAACAAAGCGCTGAAGCAGACAGTCG
>JANOKO010001130.1:0-2586 GCA_031419335.1 Planctomycetota bacterium | reverse complement strand
CCGGGAACAATCGGCAAACCACTGTCGCCTCCCTTCGCCCAACCCTCGCGCGTGTCGAGCGCTAGACCGCCGCTCGTCTTCCCCTTCGCCGTCGAATGGCACGACTCGCACCGGTCAATCAACAGCGGCCGAATCCGCTTTTCAAAGAAGTCGCTATCCGTCTCGGCTCCGGCCACAACGGAATTCCCGCCGGACATTCCCGCAGCGACGAGCAAGACCACGCCACAACTCCGCGAGATCCGTTGTGCATTTGCCAGCATCTCGACATCTCTCCTACCGTGCTGCGTCGTCGATGATTCGCGGCCATATCGCCCGCAATACTCAATCTTTATAGATGAGACACAATAGCTTGTCTACAACCATTTCGCCCGGTGTCTAGCGAGCGCAGGACTGGATTGTGGCCGTTAGTATGCGTTGTGTTTGAGGCGGCTTTCCAAGCGGCTTTCCAGTGGGAGCTGAAGTCCAGGTTGCACAGGCCGGAGGGGTGGCACTCAACGCGGGTAACGATTTATTTGAGCAGTGGCCGAGCCAGTCGTTTTTTCGTGGCAGTGGCGGTTGTGAGGTGTGGTTTGCCAGCGGGTGTGTACTGTTTTTTGCCGGGATAGTTGCGGTTGGTTTTGGGGCTGGCGCGGGTCGATTCATTGGTGCAGAGAGATTGTGCCAAGAGCTCGCGCAGCGGCGGGGCTGCGGTGGCGAGGTCGCGGACGGCGAGCAGGGTGCGGGTGAGGGCGCGAAGGACTTTGATCGGGCTCAGGTGGTGGAGGGGAGTCTGGGTCTGGTGCAGTTGGTGGCGACCCAGGAACAGCGCGGCCCACAGTCCCAGCAAGGTCCATTGCAATTCTGTTCGCACGTTCTGCGGGGTCAGGCAGGTCAATTTGCGGCGCTGAGCGGACTGTTTCACCGTGCGGAAGAAGACCTCGATGCCCCACCGCTGGCGATAGATCTCGCTCGCTTCCGACTCACTCAGGTCGAGGTCGTTGGTCACAAGGTAGACCGGATGTCGGCCGTCATGCAGCGTGATGAGTTTCAGGATCAGAGGGGGCTGGCTGCGGCGCTGGGCCTTCTCGGTCCAGAAATAGACATAGCCGTCGCGAAATTGCAGCTCGCCCAGGTTCTTTAATAATCGCACATTCGATCCCACGCGAATTAAGAACGAACGCTTGGCGACAATCATGGCCCGCCATAATGGGTCACCGACATACTCCGCATCGGCGATCAGCCGCGCATTCGCGGGCAACTCCTCCAGCATCTCGGCGGCCTGATGACGCTCGCTCGCCGTCCGCCCCCCGATCCGCCAACGCAGCGGCAACCCCGACCCCACATGCCACATCACCGTCGCCAGCAGTTGGACCGTGGCGGCCTTGGCCCGGTCGGCCTCGGTGGCATAGCTGCGCGGTGGGGAGCCTGCGTTTCCTGCGGCGAAGTCGGCCTGGTTGGCCGCACTCCGGGGAGCCAGAAACTTGGTCCCGTCGACGGCGACGTTGACCTTGCCGCGCGAGGTCCAGTGCCCCTTCAGCTGACGCACCTGCTCCGCGAGATGCTCCGTCATCGCCGGTAGCAGCGACTCGGAGCAACTCGCCAGAGCCTGCATCAACCCTTGCCGCGTGACCGCCTCCTCGAGTCGACCGACTCGTTTTAATATGTCGCATGCCGACGCAACTCGATCATGAATAGTACCGCCTGACAACCACCCCCAACACAGCATTGCCAGCGCCGCTAATGTCTCCGTCGGAATCGTCGCATTCCCATGCCGCTGACACCCGTCGAGCGACTCCGGTATCACACTCGCGAGAGCCGCTTGTAACTCCGCGAGATGGGTGGCAATATTCTTCTGGTCTTGATGTGGCACCCGAGGAATCCTTTCCGAGGGAACAATGAAGTCGTCAAGCAACCTCATTGGACCGCCGAAAGGCTGTCCACATCAAGACTTCTTTCCATTCCCCGAAAATCGTTACCCGCGTTGGGTGCCACCCTGGGAAGCCACCCCGCCGGGACGGTCCTCATTCGACTTTGATCGTCCGCCCAACCCCCCCGACTTACGTCGGGGGCTCGCTAGACCCATCGTTTCTGGAGGCCGCTCACTAGCGCATCGAGTTCCGCCCGTGTTCGCTTCTCGGTCACGGCGATGAGTACCCCGTCCTGCGGCAGTTCAGCGTCGTGGAACCGGCTCAGTTCGGGGCCGACGTTGAAGCCGAGGTCGCGGGCGGCGGCGAGGAACTCATCCGACCCGCGGCGGCAGCGGATCACGAACTCCTTGAAGAACGGCTGGGCGAACGCCAGCTTCACGCCGGGGACGGTTTGCAGTTGATCGGCGAGATAGTGGGCCAGGCGGCAACTGAGTTCGGCAGCCTCCTTCAAGCCTTGCGGCCCCATGCTGGACAAATAGACCGTGGCCCGCAGAGCGAGCAGGCCCTGGTTGGTGCAGATGTTGCTCGTCGCCTTGTCGCGGCGGATGTGCTGCTCGCGGGTTTGCAGACCGAGCATGTAGCAAAGTTTGTCGTCGCGGTCCTTGCCTTGCACGATCAGGCGGCCCGGCATCTTGCGGACGAACTCCTGGCGGCAGGCGAGGACGCCCAGGTACGGTCC
>JANOKO010001129.1:0-1209 GCA_031419335.1 Planctomycetota bacterium | reverse complement strand
TCGGGGTCGGGGTTACTGGTATCTTGTTCTGATCTGTTCGAATCAGCCCCGTGGGATCGGCTTCCAGACTGTCATTCTTCCCAGGCAGCAAGCGGGAAGGATGTCATCCTGGAAGCCCACCTCTCGGCGAGATTGTTCATTCACCGCTCGCTTTGGCGATCGTTGGTCATCGACTGACACCGCTGGTGCCCCGGACAGCGATCCTGATGAAACGACAAACCCCGGCGGTAACCGGGGTTATGTCATTCTCTGTCTTCCCCAGTCATCGACTGACGTTGACCGGGAAAATTGGAGGCGGCGGGAATCGAACCCGCGTCCTGAGAACCTTCAAGTGGGGCCTCTACGTGTGTAGCCGGTCGTTTGGGGTCACGGGGGTTGGCACGGCAGGCAAGGCCTCAACCCGTCAGGGAACGACGAAGTCTCATCCGGAAGGTAATCCCCACGACAGCAAGCTGTCTTGATTCCGGACCAGCCTGAATTTGTGACAGGTCTTTGGACTCCTCAGGCGGGGATTCCTCGACCTGCGTTACCTATCTCTAGGCAGCGAGTGCAAACTGCTTGTTGGCAGTTGTGTTTTGATCTGCTTTTTACGTGGCCAGCTGATCAACCACGACACGCAACCGTCACTCTAGGAGAACCAGTCTATACCGATCGCCCCCGAAGTGTGACTGCTCGAATTGCTAGTCCCGAGCGGTGACTCATTACATTCTACCACCCAGGAGAGCGAGGTCAAATCGCTACGAGGTTAGCGTGCATTGGTGTGTGTGGGAGGGGATTACGGGATTTCGAAATTCACAGGGTTTCCCAGTACGGTGCCCCCTGGTCGCTGTAGGCCAGGCGGGGTGGCCCAGACGCTGCTTTGAGCGTCTGGGTTGTGGAACAACAAGAGGCTACAGCGGGCACGCCTGCGTTTCAATCACTCCTGTTCCTGCGTCCCCCAGACATCCAAATCGAATTCTGGGCCACCCCGCGAACCTCTGATGCCGCTGGCACACCGGTAGACCCCAGAGCGGGTCAACCGGTGCGACCCCGCTGAAAAGACTCACCGTTTGATGCGTACCGCCTGATCACATCAGTCACTCGGCGCGTAACCGCCGACCACATCGCAGCCCTTCAAGTGGGACTCAATGTAATCCCATGTATCTTGGGTAATGGGATCAGGGGTCCCCCTGCGAGTGAATAGGTCGAGGTGCTTAAGCTTTGACAAAG
>JANOKO010001128.1:0-1377 GCA_031419335.1 Planctomycetota bacterium | reverse complement strand
AACCCCTGCCTCCCACTCAATCGCCTCAGCAGCAGCCGCGTTGGAAGCTGGGAGTCTATTCCAAAGACACCAGCACGGGAGTCCAGATTGTCCAAGTGGTCCAAAACGGATCGGCACAGCGGTCCGGACTCGAGAAAGATGACATCATACTCTCGGTCAACGGATTCCAGGTCGGCTACGTCAACGGCACGCTCTATGACTGTGGCACCGAATTCGAACGTCTGGCCGACAAGAATGGCTGGGTCAACTTGTTGGTGTTCGACAATCGGACACGGTCTCTCACGAACCTTCCGGTCCAGCTCGATTCCCGCATGCGAAAACTGGGGGGCACGATGACCTGGCGCGATGCGGTTTCGCTGCCGCCGCGCTCAACGGCTGTCGTGGAACTGCGGGAGCGGTCTCGTGTCGGGGCACCGACCACCGTGGTCACGCGCACCACGGTCGACCAGATTCGTCAGAACTCGATCCCTTTCGAGATCGAATATGACCCCGCCCTGATCGACCCGAACCACACCTACATCCTTTCGGCATTCGTGGTCAACCAGGCGAATACCCTGCTGTTTCAGTCGAGTCCCAACTCGAATTACCAACTCACAAACCTGACCGCTGGCCAGACTCGTCCCGTGACGATCGCGCTGGAGCGCGTGAACGGGTATGACGAGCCTGTTGTGCAGAATCCGCAGTATGGGAACCAGGAACAGTATGTGACCCAGGAGCAACTGGAAACTCTGTTCCAGTCGATCCTGGAGCGGAATCCGACCCAGCGAGAGATGGAAGCCTGGCTCAGTTCGATTCGCTCAGGAAAGTCATTGGCCGATGTGCAAGCGACTTTGCTGGCCCACAATCAGGTCTTCAATCAGGTCGATCGCGACAAGGTTCGGTATGTGGAGAAGCTGCACGAGTTGCTGCTGGACCGCAAGCCGGATGCGAGAGAACTCGATTACTGGACCCAGCGGTATGACTTTCACCAGGGGATTCGCTCCGATGTCGCCCGTGAATTCATCCAGTCCGTCGGGCCGAACTGACAACGCCTCACGAAAGTGATGGGCAGAGCTCAGGGGTTGAATTCCCCTGAGCTTTTTTTATGGGACCGATTGAGAATTCCAGTCGAGTTGTTTGACGTAGACGAGCGGCCAGAGATCGCCTATCCGTAGAACCGACCCCCAGGTCCGCTGCCCAGGGTGGCCCCGTTGTTGTTGACCGTTTGGATGTAATCGGCTGCGGAATTGATGTACGCCAGTTGGGCCTGATTCTTTACCGAGAAAGCTGCCAGCACCCGGGGCAACCCTTCGTTCACCAACTCGCCGAAGCGGGGTAGCACCGGTTGGCCCGCATTGGGGCCTACCGGTGTGCCAGCGGCACCAGAGGTACTCTTGG
>JANOKO010001127.1:0-2788 GCA_031419335.1 Planctomycetota bacterium | reverse complement strand
AATAAAGTGCATGACGGCTTGAGTGCCGTCTATGCCAATTGCATGATTTAAGGAGTCTCGCTGAGGCAGCGTGCGACCACCACCCCGTCCCAAACAATGCCGCACTCACGTCGGGTGGCCGGGTCAGGAGGCTTTCCGGATGGCCCAGTCGGAAGCGTGGACACATTCGCAGACCGGGCCTTCGGCTCTCGTGACCAAGCTCCGGCTTGGGATCGAGGCAAACCTGGCATGCACGTTCGGCACCCGCGCTACAGGTTGAGACAGGTTCTGACCATCGGACATATTGCATCGAGACGAACAGTCACAGTGGCGTCCAACGAGGATGGGCGGATCGAAACGTTCGTCGCCTCGAAGTGCCCGCTCCAACCGGTCGGAGTGTGAGTGGCCTCAATGTCGCACGATGCTCCGCGTCGTGAGTGTCGACGCGGAGCGTCCTGCCAGTGTATCCCATCCATGGGATGAGAGACCCTGTCAGGAGGTTGGCGTTTGATCTTGTAGTTGATCGGAAATGCGTCGCTGCGAGGCGGGGTGGGGAGCATCGGGAGGCGAACGGTTGGTCCGGGACGGGGAGGTGGACGACGCCTGGGGGCGGTGCGAGTGGTCCTGATCTTCCAGGAAGCGGATCAGCACATCGCGCTGAGCGTAGTAGTCCGACGAATCAAGGACCGCCTGCCTGTTGCGCGGACGCGGGAACGTCGGTGTGATGATCCCGCCGACTCGGGCTCTCGGGCCGGTCGTCATCATGACGATTCGGTCGGAGAGGAACAGCGCCTCATCCACATCATGGGTCACCATCAGCGTTGTCTTCCGGTCGCGAGCCAGCAGTTCCATGAGTACCTCCTGCAACTCCATCCGCGTCAGCGAATCCAGCATGCCGAAGGGCTCGTCCAGCAGCAGCATGCGGGGTGAGGCCGCAAAGGCCCGCGCGATCCCGACCCGCTGCTGCATCCCTTGCGACAGTTGCTTGACGCTGCGGTCGAGGGAGTCGCCGAGGCCGACGAGTTCGAGGTAATGGGCGGCGATGTCGTATCGCTCGCGACGTGTGGCATCCGGGAAGACCCGATCGACGGCGAGCAGAACGTTGCCATGTGCAGTCAGCCAAGGGAGAAGGCAGGGGGATTGAAAGACCATGCCCCGATCGGGACCGGGGCCATCGATTTCACGATTGGCGACAATGATGCCGCCGCTGGTTGCAGAGATCAGCCCGGAGACCATGTTGAGGATCGTACTCTTGCCGCAGCCCGAGTGGCCGATGAGCGATACGAACTCTCCCTCGGCGATGTTCAAGTTGAAGTCCTCGACGATCACCTGCGGCCCCGCAGGCGTCTGGAACGATTTGGCGATCTCGTAGAATTCGACGTAGTGGGACATGAGGGGAAGGCTAGGGGAGAGGGCCGATGGCCTAGGGCCGGAGGGGGTGGTGAGTGAAGGAGTGGTGAGTGAAGGAGGGCCAATTTGAAGTCGGGATTTACCCCGAAGGGGTTGCACATCACAGCCCAGGGTCGCGACCGAAGAAAGCGCACCCTGGGTAGTGGGATGGTGCAGGTCATCAACCCTGAAGGGGTTGTACACATCGTGTGACATCGGCGATGTAGAACCCCTTCAGGGTTCGTTTGATCTCCTCAATCAATCCCAGGGTAGGCTCCCGCTGGTCGCCAACCTTGGGCTTTGATGTGTTACCCCTTCGGGGTAAAGAACCTCACATCTGACGGCTGATCGCTGGCAGCTTCCTTCGGAATTGGGCGCCAGCGTTCATGCACTGGGATCACGCTCGGCAAGGGCCGGGCGGGTTTGGCGCTCGCATTGGTGGTGTGCCGCATCTCCAACAAGTGAGTCATCACCTTCGTTCGCAGCTCGCGGAACTCGGGCGTGTGGAACAGCACGCTGGCCTCTCGGGGTCGGGGCAGGTCGACGACGAAAGACGGGCCGAGTGTCGCCTTTGGTCCCGTGGTCAACGGGATTACGCGGTCGGCCAGCAGCAGGGCCTCGTCGATGTCGTTGGTGATCATCAGTGCGGTGATCTTCTCATCCGCACAGATGCGGGCGATCTCCTGTTGCAGCACCGCTCGCGTCAGTGCGTCGAGTGCCGAGAGCGGCTCATCCAGCAGCAACAGCCGAGGTTTGATCGCCAATGTCCGGGCCAGCGACACGCGCTGCCGCATGCCGCCCGAGAGTTCCGAGGGTCGCTTGTGAGCGGCATGAGTGAGGTTCACCATCTGGATGAACTTGTCGACATACTCCTTTCGCTCCTGAGTGGACCACTGCGGGAAGACTGAGTTCACGGCTAGGCCGATGTTGTCGGCGACCGACAGCCAAGGCAGCAGCGAGTAGTTCTGAAACACCACGCCGCGTTCGGGTCCAGGAGCGGTGACGGGCTGTCCTGCGAACTCCATCGTGCCGGTGTCGGGCATGTGCAAACCCGCAATGAGGGAAACCAGCGTCGACTTGCCTGACCCGGAAGAGCCGACGATGGCCACCAGTTCCCCGGTGTGAATCGTGAGGTTGAGGTCCGCTAACACCTCAATGCGGCGGTCTCCCTGGACGAACCCTTTGGAGACGCCACGCATGATCAGAAGATGTTCGTCCATTGGTGATCTCATGGTGATGGCTGAGGTTTCCCCTCGTTCCCAAGCTCCGCTTGGAAACGCCTATCCGCGAAGCTCCGCTTCGTCAGGCGACTCGGACAGATGTGAGGTGCAATGCTTGCATGTCGTAGATGCTCATGCTGCGGCGGTTCTTTGGCGGGCGGGCGAAACGGAGCTTCGAGGATATGCGGTCCCAAGCCGGA
>JANOKO010001126.1:0-5917 GCA_031419335.1 Planctomycetota bacterium | reverse complement strand
TGGGATTCAAGAGTGAGCTTCTCCCCGTCCACCTGGTTGTTCCACAACCCAGGCGCTCAAAGCAGCGTCTGGGCCACCCGCCCGAATGTACGGCGTAAGCCGGATCGTGCATCTGGGATTCGCCGCAGAACCGGGGAATTGACGCCGCCCCGATCACCGCAACGTCCCATTCAGCGTCGCAAGGCTTAGCTCTTGAGAGAGGCCCGCCGTCGCCTGATGAGGAAGTAGAACACGGCTCCGACCACGAGCGAGTTGACCAACAATATGATCGCAAACCGCAGCCGCCGGGGCGGAGGATCGGGCTGTCTGGCGGGTTGCTTCGGGAGTTCGAATCCCACGATTCTTTCAACGACATGCTTGTCCGCCTGGGCCACGACCACACGATCCCCCTTTCTGGGGGAAAATGCCTCTTCGGAGAACAGAGCGAGAGATAAGGGTTCATTCACGGACTGCCAGTCCATGTCGAAAGTGAGTTCGGATTTCCTGGAAAATGTGCCCACACTCTTGGATCGTGTGGGAACATATACGCCATTGACCGCAATCCACTCGGTCTCGATGACATCCGGTACCGTCCATTCGCTTGTAATTGTGGCGTTGTGCCTGACGAGTACACGAACCGGAACGTAGCCTTGCGTGGAATTCAGTGTCAAATCGTATTCCACAGTTGCTTTCAGTCCCGCTGATTCGTGGCGAACGATCACTCTCATCAAATCTGGTTTCGCCTTTTCGCAGAAAATCAGGGAAGAGGCTGGAAGTGTCTGGTCCAAGAATCGATCCAACAGGCCGGTGTGAGTCTTGTGCATGTCGTTCGAACGGCAATCAGCCAGCACGCTCACGAAAGGATCGCGATGGCGTTTAAACGGGTTGTCCACGTCGCCTCGGGATCGACGCATGATCGTGCGTATGGGAGATGGTCCGCCAGTCTTCCAAGCCGCTGCTGCACCGAGGACAATATCGGCTCGCACAATCTTTTGATTCGGTAGTCCGGAATGTAGGGTGTCTAGGTCGTCATACCGATACAAATCCTGTGTCTTGTCGAAGGCGATGAAGATGTTTTCGCCAGTGTCCGAATGCTTACCCTCTCCCGCGTCATTCGGATCGTATTGATAACGACATTGCATGCGACACGTTCCGCTGCGGACAGCTCTGAGCGACAGAGACATTGCTTCCAGGGCCACTCGGGCGTCAGCCGTCTGCTGAGGCGTAATGGCTATCTTCACTACGGTTGGCAGAGGAGCGGAGTCTGCGTAAGCGGAGTCTGTATTCATGGCGAGAAATGCCATGACGATGGTGATGACTGTCCGCATGCTGTTACTCCTGTGTGAACAGTTGCAAGCCGATACCACTCACCATCGCCAGTTGGGCTGACTGTTGGGACTCACGGGTTTGCTGGACATAGAAATACACATTGCAGAACTGAGGCATATCCGGGTCGCCTCGATAGCTATCTTCCTCATACAATTCTGAGACTTGTTCGATATTACAATGGAAACCATTGTCAAACGCATTTGGGATGCATCCAGGTTGACAAGTGTAAAATTTAACGCAAAGTATGGGAGTCTGGATGCTGCCGCCAAAGCCGATGCCTGGATTGTTTTCGTAGTTATACCAAGCTCTGGTTCGCCAGATTTCCGTATCCTCTTCAACTTCTCCTTGCGCTTCCGCCGGGGAGCAAGAACCCGTGTCAGATGGGCCTGAACATCCACACAACTCATCTTCGGGATTTCCCCAAGCTGGGCATGGCCCGGAGATCTCCGTGAGACACCCGCCGGATTGCGCCATCTGACCAATGTGTATCTGGAACCGAGTCGCAGATTCCGTTTTGGGCAATAGCTCCTGCGGGGAGGTGGTCCCGAGCCACGCGGACACCGTGAGTACCACACCGACTTGCAAGATCAGAACCGTTCGATTCATGTCAATTCTCCTGGAATGGGAGCGATTGCCCCGGGAACAGCACGCAGCCTCGACAGTAGGACGGCGAGTAGAATCAAGACCAGCCCCGGCAGGGCGAGTACGAGCCAGTGGTAATGATCCGCTAACGCCATCCGCAAGGGCGAGAGGCGGCGAACTGCGGTCCGCGCGGGCAGCTGGGAAACGACCAGCACTTCGCCCGACATCAGTTGGCGAAGTTCCGCCGGAGACCCGGACTGCACGCCCTCGACTCCCACCCACACATCGGCGTGAGTCGGGGTCGATGTCGGAAGCAGGACCGAAAAATGCCCCAATGAGTTGGAACCCAATGGATTCAGATGCGTCACGACGGGGGCGTCCGATTCGAGCATCGAATCCGCCGGGATGTTGTACGCAGTGACAGTGAGTCCCCGGCGTTCCAAGGCACGGGCCAGTTGCTGCAGCGTCACCCCCGGTTCTTGATCGAGGGCCTCGAACTCTGCGATGAGAGTCGTGAGATCCTCAACTGGCAAACCGAGATATTCGGTCAAGAACTTCACGCTCCGTGGCCCACACTGAACATCCACGGGGGCATCGGCTGCCAGGACAGAGGGGACGCATAACAGCAGCAGGGAGAGAATCCCGATGGCCCAGCGGTATTTCAGCACGCCCTGTGAGAGAGAAATCAAACGCCCCCCGCCACGGGGATCACCAAATCCGGCACCCCGTCCGCAAACTTCACAACCACGCGACCGCTGATCCCTCCGGACTTGCTGGGAGGAATGGCAACCTCCACGCTGGCCGCAGTTTCGCTGATTTGGTCAAAGCGGATTTCGCACCCGTCGAGCAGAGTGCCGGAGACTGAGAGGATCTGAAACCTTTGTGCGTGGGATGTCTGCGGAAGGCTCAGCTTCGCGATGAGTTTCTGTCCGGAGCCCGAACGTCCCACTGCGGATGATCCGCGTGACACAATCAATGCGGGGGGACGAGAAATCACCGGATGCGGACGTTCTCCCACAGCGGGGAGTGTTTTTGAATAGTCCGACCCGACCGCCCGGACCACCACGGATTGAGTAATCGTCCCGGTGACTTCCGGCGGAGGGGTGGCGCTGAGTGTGATGTCCCACATCTGCCTCATGCGCAGGCCAGGAACTTCGCTGCTGCTCTCAGGAACTCTAGCAAGCATGACCTTGGCCTGTATCCAATCTACACTGGGGACCACCTCCAAAGACTTCCAATTTGTGTCGGACCAATTCTCGACACGAGCAGTGGCTTGAACCGCCCCGCCCGGGGGAGACGCAGGGAAGCGGAGTTCACGGCACGACACGTAGAGCGGAGTCCGCATCCGCGTCTTGACCTCCAAGACCACGGGGCCAGACCGGTTCGTGAAGTTCAGACGCACCTGTCGGTCGAAGTCCCCGGAAGTCTCGCCAGCTTCAATCGTCAATTTCAGCTTGGCGGAACTCTTCGCCTTGATGATTTGGGGAAGAGGTTCGGCCACAACGCAGCGACAGGTCTTCGTCACGTCGCGAAGGGTCCAATCCGAGTCGCTCTGGTTTGGAATCTCAAACTCGACTTCATGCTTTGTGGAGGTGCGCACGACGCCCAAGTCCTTCGACAATCGTAGAGGCTGGCTGTTCTGTGATTCATTGACCGGCTGGACTGAGGGTACAGGCTGGTCCTCATTCGAGTCCGCAAGAAATACCGCAGCCGGTGGCTGACCATAACAGCCCCAGAGTAAACTGAACCAGAGTACCGCAACGACTCGACCCATCGAGCACGCTCCTCATCGAGCACGCTCTACCACCATCGATTCTGCCGAGGGCCGAGCTGCATCACAAGACTGTTGCACAACATTTCGACGACAATTCTTGAAATCGTGGAATCGGCGGAGTCACTCGCTGGGGGTCTGGGTGCTGGCGCACTTCGGCTCGCTGGTTCGGCCAACAGATGTCCGATCGCCATCATGGTAAGATCGGCCCGCTTTGGGATTGCGAGCGGAAGTTTTCACCTCGGTCGCGAAGACCCTGCTCATCCAGTTCCTGCAGCGGGTTACGTGGAGTCAAAGTATATGTGTAGTCCCGGTAGTCGCGGACTCGAAAGGGGAGAAAATTGTCGGTGACGAAGTCGAGCGGGGGGATTTGATACCACGGAGCTTTGGTCGGTTGGCGGACAATCATGGTCTCGTACCCCGGCAGTGAAACCTTGAACTCGTTGTCCCCATAATAGGTGAAATTTGTCGAAACGGGGGACAAGCCCAGCCGCTCACCGTTCATCTCGACCAGAGCCCCCGGCGGCTGTGTGCGCACCGTGATGCGGCGGCTCATACACCCGGATTGAATCAGGGCGAGCAGCGTCACGAGCAGAGTATAGACACCAGACCGCTGCACGGAACCAGACCGAAACTGATGAAGAGACAGCACAAACCCCCACCCAGGCAGGGACTCACGCGGCGGACAATACCGGCTTCCAGCGGATCGACCAAGAGGAGTTTGGATCGAGTCGTGAACGGCGTGTGTGCGTCCCAATCGTTGGTCGAACCGTAAAATTCGCATGCTCGAAGAGTCCGGCGACTTTGAGCCACCTCTGGGCTCAAGAGTCCGGAATGGTTGTCGGCTTCAATGAGGAGTTTCGATTTGGAGTTCGGCCAAGTACCCGATTCGAGGGGGCTGACGAGCGGATTCTCATCACAAACCTGCGATCGTTGAGATCCTCCAGACTGCTCAGACACTGGCGGTTTCATCAGGCCAGGCCGTGGAATGATAGCGCGGCAAGTCCCGCTACGACGACTCGGGTGCTTCCAGACGGGGACTCTGTGGCGAATGAATCACGAGAACTGGCATCTGACCCTGTTTGAAAAAGTGCCTGGCTGGACGTGCTTCGATTCCGCCTTGCCATCACGCTCTGTCGTCGACATGATCCCACGCAGGTCAACTGGTGTTCGCGCACCGAACGGAGTCGACGATGGCAATTCGGTCCAATCATTATGATGCCGCCTTTGAGGCATACCTCATCGGATCCGGGCGTCCTTTTGTGGCGATCGATGAGACCCGTCGAGCCCAACTTGCGGGCGTTTCTTTGAAGTCGATGGACTTTATTGTCGACGGCGGTGAACACCGGCTCTTGCTCGATGTGAAAGGGCGGCGTTTCCCGACTGGGGGAAATCTAGGGACGCGCTGGGAGTGCTGGGCCGATGCCGACGATGTCGAATCACTGCTGCGCTGGGAAGAGGTCTTCGGTAATCAGTTCCGGGCCGCGTTTGTCTTTGCCTACGAGCTGAGGGATCCCTGTTGGTATCCCCTGCATCCGCAGCGCTGGGAGTTTGGGGACAGAATCTACGCCTTTTATGCCGTCTGGGTCCGGGACTATGCCCGGGTCATGCGAACGCGGTCTCCACGCTGGGAAACCGTCG
The DNA here is from genome assembly GCA_031419335.1 of Planctomycetota bacterium. Lineage (GTDB taxonomy): Bacteria > Planctomycetota > Planctomycetia > Planctomycetales > Planctomycetaceae > TH-plancto1. Next base: position 615 of record JANOKO010001126.1, on the reverse strand, counting down.
CATTGCCAACGCGCGAGTTTGCCCGAATTCGCCGCCCGTGGGACGAGTTTCTGCCTGCGTAACCGTTGCAGTGTGCGGCCTGATTCTAAGGCTGGGTCCACTTCAGACTCCAGACCCTACGAAATCTCACCGCAGCGGTCGACGCGTTGTTGATGTTCGAACAGGTCTTCGCAGATGATGTGTCAACTCGTGGAGTGCGGAAAGACCATCCTCTGGCGGGCCAGAAATGGGGTCAGCCCACGTGTCTGAAACAAGATGGCACACGCTGTTTGTGAAAATCTCGCTCCCTCACATGAACTTCGGCCAGGGAGCAGCTAAACTGAAATGCTTGTGCGATTTCAGTCTGCGGGGGAGACCGTCCGATGCGGATGCTGACCGGGGCGTTGCTGTTGCTGGTGGCGGAACAGGCTTATGCCCACGCCAACTTGGTCCAGTTCCCCAACCAGGTGGACGCTCGCGCGATCCTGCTTCCAGCTGCGGTTGTCTTCTTGGCACTGGGATCATTGCTGTTGGTGTGGGGCGTGTTGACGGAACCCTGGAAATGTGGAGGTTCAGCTCGCGGGTCTCCTCCGCCTCCCACATAGGCTCCGCATCACCTGCTACTGCGTTTCCGCA
>JANOKO010001125.1:0-7625 GCA_031419335.1 Planctomycetota bacterium | reverse complement strand
GCCGGTGATCGTCTGGGCCTTGACACTGGCGATATACTGGGACAAAGGCACGGGAGCTGTGCCGTAGTAGGTACACATCTCGCTGAGTTGTCGTGCGCGGTCACGCCCCAGATCGGTCAATTCGTACTGATAGTCGCCGCCCGTGAGCGATGACTTGTAGATGACGAGCTTGTCGGCTTTCAATTGTCGCAATAAAGGCTCAATCACCGGATAGCGCAATCCAATGTGGTGTGCGACGCGGAAGCCCGCCTCTGTTCCCCGGTGCAGCAGGAATTTGAGAACCAGTGAGTTGATCTCCGTATCCGTGATCCCGACATCGGGCAAATTCCGGGGAGCGCGAGGCCAATATCCTCCTGGAGTCGGGGTGAGTCCATGGGGGGTGTTCGAAGCGGTCTCTGTGGGGGCTGCCCGCGCTGGCTCGCACGGCGGCAATACCGAATCCGGTTCAGGAGTCCGTATCGCAGCGGTATGGCCCTTGAGACGCTGTAATGTCTCTGCCAAACGGAGTTCTGCGTCCCGGCGTCGGGGCTCCACAGCGACCGGTTCTGCGTCGACGGCGGGCTGATCTTGGGAACGGTCCGGGATGGCCTGCGGAGGCACTGCCAAGGTCACGCGTCCCTTGTCCGGCACCTCACGATTGGCTCCCGAGGGGGGCTTGCCTAACCCCAGACGGGCCAGCAGATCGTCAACGCTTGTCGTCTGCTGTGACATGTCAGAAGGCCGAGGGAGCTGATCCAGAAACGTGGTGCCACATTCGCACCTCACCTTCTAGCCTGTCATGCAACCGAAGAGGAGTCACCTTGGAATGTTTCCGAATGGCATCATCGTTCTCATGTCTCGCACCAGTCAGCGATTCTTCGCATCGTTGTGGTTGTGCCACTGCTGTCGATAAAGGGGATGCCGCAGCTCTTTCCAGGACTGACGATTCTACCTTCATGTCGAGTTGTGACATCTTCAGCGAGGCTGATGGTCAGTGAAGGGAAGGATTCTGGATGAACGGACGCTGGAATCCCCCACAGCCTGAATTCCGGCGTAAAGTCGAGAGTCCCTGGAAGAGCAGGGACCGAGGCGGACTTCTCCGTGCCCCTGTCCCCTCTCTCCTTGGTGAGAGCGATGAAGAATTATCTTTCCGCCACCAGTCGCATCACAATCAGCCTGGTCGCCTTGACCATGACGACGCTGATGGGGGCACATCTGTTGGGGCTCGTTCCGAATGAGCGCGATGCCGTCTTGCGCGGTCGCAGCTCCTTATGTGAATCCATTGCGATTCAGTTTTCGGTATTCGCCCACAGGGGCGACCACGAAGCGATGGAGATGTCGCTGAAAGCTATCGTCGACCGAAACCAAGAAGTTCGTTCGGTCGGCTTGCGCAAAGCCGATGGGACACTTGTGATCGCCTCGGAAACGCACGCTCTGACGTGGCCAGTCAGCGGCCAAGAGCAATCGACGGAAACGCACATGTATGTCCCGATTTATCAAGGAAAGCAACGCTGGGGAACTGTCGAAGTCTGCTTTGCCCCCCCGGCATACGCGAGTTGGAATGGGAATTACCTGCACCCCCTGGTGGTCCTGTGCCTCTATTTCCTCATCGCGACACTGATTGGCTTTGGGGGATACTTGAGAAAGGTGCTCACCCAATTGAATCCCTCCAAGGTGGTTCCGCAACGCGTACGAACGGCCTTGGACACACTCTCGGAAGGTCTGTTGCTGCTGGATCCTTCGGGACGCATCGTACATGCCAATCGTTCATTTTCAGCGTCCACCGGTTGCAACATGGAAGAGATGCTGGGCCGGTCCGCCACATACTTTCCGTGGGTTGATAAGGAGGCCCCGGAGCATGCTGGCGATACCCTCCAACGTGCCACACTTCCTTGGGTGGATGTCCTGCGGGACGGACAATTGCGGCGCGGTCGGATTCTCTCATTGGTGACGAAAGCCCAAGGAGAAAAGACATTTGCCGTGAGTGCTTCTCCCATCACTGATGAATTGGGGCACCGTCGAGGAGCCATCGCCAGTTTTGAAGATGTCACGCACCTGGAGCAGAAACAATCCGAGCTCACGACGGCTCTTCGGTCTCTGCGATTGTCCAGTGATAAAGTGCGGGAACAGAATGCCGTGTTGGAACGTCTGGCCACCCGTGACCCGCTCACGGGTTGCTTTAACCGGCGGTCATTCTTTGAGCAATTTGATGCCCACTGGAATACCGCACAGCGTTATAACCAAATGCTGGCTGTCATCATGGTGGATGTCGATCATTTTAAGTCGGTCAACGACAATCATGGTCACAGTACCGGGGATCGGGTGCTACAAAAAGTGGCCGAGACGCTGATGCAGACCGCCCGCGAGTCGGATATCGTCTCCCGCTACGGGGGGGAAGAGTTCGCGATCCTCATGCCGAACACGGATCTGCTGGACGCTGCCGTCTGTGCAGAACGATTTCGTAAGGCCCTGGCCACCCAGAAATTCCCCAACCTGTCGATTACAGCCAGTTTCGGAGTGTCGGCCCTGAGCCAACACCCGACCAGTCCCCAGGATCTGCTGGATCAAGCCGACAAATGCCTGTATGTGGCCAAACGCAACGGCAGAAACCAAGTCATCCGGTTCGACCAAATCCCCTCGACCCAGGTGATCGAAACGAAAAAAGTCACTCGCACGAATACACCTCAGCCCAGCAAAACACACATTCCGTTTGCCGCTGTGACCGCTCTGATTTCAGCCTTGGGATATCGCGATCCAGATACTGCGTCGCACAGCCGGAGAGTGGCTGACTTGTGTGTCGACGTGGCCCAGGGACTCATGTCCATGAGCAGTTGCTATGTCCTCGAGACGGCGGCGCTGCTGCACGACATTGGCAAGATCGGCATGCCAGATGCCATCCTGCGCAAGCCGGGGAAACTCTCGGAGGACGAATGGGCGCTGATGCGCAAGCATGAGCGGATCGGACTGGAGATCATCCGGGCCAGCTTCGCGTCTGACGATTTGTCCCAAATCGTCGAGAATTATCGTCGGCACTTCGATGGGCGCGATGAGAATCTGGGGCCGGTAGGGACTCACATTCCCCTGGGGGCTCGAATCCTCGCGGTCGCCGATGCCTTCGATTCCATGGTGACGGAGCGCACCTTTCGCACCGCCCGATCGCGTGCGGAGGCTTTCGCGGAACTTCGGCGCTGCGCTGCGACCCAGTTTGACTCTGAGATCGTCGATCGGTTTATCCAAGTCTCGCAACGGAATAAGCCCGAGACAAAGGTCCGGGGCCGCATCTCAAAGGAAACCGCACTAGGTATCGGCCAAGAGATGGAACGACTGGCGGAAGCGGTGGATCAGCAAGACATTGCGGGACTCATGGTCATGGCCGGCCGCTTGAGCGAATCTGCAGCTCGGAATGGAGCTCCAGAAATCGCAGCCAAGGCTCTGGAGCTAGAACAGGCCACCCAGTCAAAGGGAGATATCCTCGGGGTCATTCAGCGTGCGAGTGAGCTGCTGGAATACTGCCGCGCCACGCAGTCGTCCTATCTGGAACACGCGATGATTCCTCCCACGGCATGTCTCGTCGAAGCGGTGTCGGAACACTGATGTGGGCTCGATTCGAAACTGCGTTCGCTCGTGAGCGGGTTCCTCTTTCAGAGTTGTCGCGGCAAGGGCCGACAAGGGGAATGACACCTCAGTGTGTTGACAGTCCCTCACGAGCCGAGGTAAATGCTGCAAGACCCTCTTCCAAGTCATCTCGCGTATGTCCTGCCGAAATCTGCGTGCGAATGCGGGCTTTCCCCTGGGGAACCACGGGGTACGAGAAACTGACAACGTACACGCCCTGTTTGAGCATCATCTCAGCCATCTGCCCAGCGCGGACTGCATCGCCTAGCATGACGGGGGAGATCGGGTGTTCGCCCGGGAGGATCTGAAATCCCCGGCGAGTCATCTCCTCCCGGAAAAAGTGGGTATTCTCCCACAGGCGTTGCCGTAACTCCGGTTGCTTTTCGATGAGATCAAGAGCTGCCAGTGAGGCCGTCACAATGCTCGGGGCGAGCGAGTTCGAAAACAGATACGGTCGAGACCGCTGTCGCAGGTACTCGATGATTTCTGTGCGTCCGCTGGTGTAGCCACCACTGGCTCCGCCGAGTGCCTTGCCCAATGTCCCCGTGAGGAGGTCGATGCGACCCAGCACCCCTTGCAGCTCATGCGTCCCACGCCCGTTGGCACCACAGAACCCGACCGCGTGTGAATCGTCGACCATCACGAGGGCCTTGTACTTATCGGCCAGCTCGCAAATCGCGGGCAGATTCGCAAAATACCCGTCCATCGAGAACACCCCATCGGTCGCGATCATCCGGAACCGCGCTCCAGCGGACCTCTGCAACTGTTCCTCCAGATCGGTCATATCATTATTGCGATACCGAAATCGCTGAGCCTTACAGAGCCGAATTCCATCGATAATGCTCGCATGGTTCAGCTCATCCGAAATGATCGCGTCTTCGGCTGACAGCAACGTCTCAAACAATCCCCCGTTGGCATCAAAGCACGACGAATAGAGAATCGTATCCTCGGTTCCGAGAAACTGGCTGAGAGCCGCTTCGAGATCCTTGTGAATCTGCTGGGTGCCGCAGATGAATCGCACCGATGACAGACCGAATCCCCATTCGGCCAGACCCGTCTGAGCTGCGGCAACCAGGGCCGGATGATTGGAAAGTCCGAGGTAGTTGTTGGCACACAGATTCAGGACAGATCGTCCCCCAGCCACCCGCACGTGAGCGGATTGGGAACTTGTCAGCACCCGTTCGCCTTTGTAGAGACCCGCGTCGCGGATGGCCTGGGTCGCGTGAGCGATGTGAGACTGGAAATCACCGAACATGAGAAGTGCCTCGAACGGGGGGCAGCCATTGTGACGCAACTTCAGATTACCGTGGGCGAGGCAGACTTGCATGCGACACCTGTCGGACCTGTGTTGAGTCCGGCAGAAATCGGGGGCAACGATTCTTGCAACGAGAGTCACTGGCAAGGTAGCCTCTCGTGACAAGTCCCATGGGTCGCCGAATCAGCAACCCGTCCCCCTCCGAGATCCCGCGATGTCTGAAGCCTCTCCCTCCATTGAAATCGCACTTCGAATCCCGGGCACCTGGGCGCATCCCGGCGAATTGGTCGAACGGATGCCCACGGATTGCCAGTTGTCGCCCGCTGGGTTGACTCTCCCGGATGGGAAGCAGGTCGAGATCGCACCCATGCAGCCGGATAGTCAGTTTGCCAATATCTTTGCCTCGTCCTGTCGCCGACCAGCGGCCCCCGAGGAACTGGAAATGGTCCATCGATACACGGTCAATATGGGGTTGCTGGCACCCGGGGGCTCGCTCGAGGCAGCCCGGACGATGATGCAGGCCGCAGCCGTGCTGGTGCAGGCTGGGGGGGCGGGTGTTTTTATTGATAACAGTGGGCTGGCGCATGGAGGCGAGGACTGGCTGAACTTCGCAGAAGACGCGAGTGCCGATGCGTTGAGCTTTGCGTTTGTCAACATTGTCCGTGGTCAGGAAGAGGTCTGGACCCTGGGCATGCACATCCTCGGGCGACCCGAGATCAAGATGCGCCGTGCCGATCTCGAACCGAACGGAGATTTGATCATTGATGTGCTGCGATACATGTGCCACAGTGACAAGTCCGTCGATACAGGTCACGCCTTGGTACTGGAAGATGGACAGATGCTCCAGGTGACCTCGAACATCAAGAGCGAGTTCCCACCGAGCAGCCCGATGTACAACCCCTACGGGTGCTTGTACCTTTTGCCCATGAAAGAGATCGCGGAACGCAATTGAATGGCTGTCGACCTGCGGGACGGATTTGGACGTTTCACGCGGGCACCAGACGCAATTCGGCTTTGTCGTCGTGGAGGGCACAAATTGAATTCCCCTCGAATCGCGGGTACAGTCAGGCTCAGCTCAGTTGAGAGCGAGTCGCAATCCGTTGTTCGTTTGTCCCAGGAAACACCCTGAATGATTGACCCTGTTGACCGTTGGACCTGTGAAGACTCTGCAGATCTGTATGATGTCCCGCGCTGGGGCAAGGAGTATTTCACGGTCGGTCAGAATGGGAATCTATTTGTCCACCCGGACCGCGATCCGACCCAGGGACTCGATCTCAAGGTCCTGATTGACCGCTTGGGGAAACGCGGACTTGATTTGCCGATTCTGGTGCGGTTTAACGGAATTCTGAAAGACCGGCTGAAGGAGATTCACGATGTCTTCGCGCATGCGATCCGTGAACATGACTACCAGGGGAAATACTGCTGCGTCTACCCGATCAAGGTCAACCAGCAGCGAGAGGTTGTCGAGAAGATCATCGAGTACGGTCGCCCGCTGGGGTTCGGGCTCGAGGCGGGGAGCAAGCCGGAACTGATGGCTGTGATCGCGCTGGCCGACACGACCACGCCGGTGATCTGCAATGGTTTCAAGGACGACGAATTCATCGAAATGGCGATGATCGGCCAGAAGATCGGTCGCAACATCATCCCCGTCGTCGAGAAGATGTCCGAGCTGGACTTGGTGCTCAAGTACGCCGAGAAACTCGGCGTGCGGCCCCAGATCGGTATGCGGGTCAAGCTGGCCACGCGCGGGTCCGGGCGGTGGCAGTCCTCGGGCGGGTATCGCTCGAAGTTCGGCCTCACCGTCAGCGAACTGCTCAAGTGCTATCAGAAACTCGAAGCGCTCGGCATGGCCGATTGCTTCCAACTCCTGCACTTTCACCTCGGCAGCCAGATCACCAATATTCGGCAGGTGAAGGGTGCGGTCACCGAGGCGATCCGGGTGTATGCCGATCTCGCCAAGCGCGGGGCAGGACTCAAGTACCTCGATGTCGGCGGCGGGCTGGGGATCGACTACGACGGGTCGCAGACGAACTTCGAATCGAGCATGAACTACACCTGGCAGGAGTACGCCAGCGATGTCGTGTATCACATCCAGACCGTGTGCGATGAGGTCGGCGTCCCGCATCCGAACATCATCACCGAAAGCGGCCGCGCCATCGCCGCCTTCCATAGCGTCCTCGTCTTCGGCACTCTGGGTGTCACCAACCAGGGGGACGTGACCGAGATCCCCACCGAGATTCCCGAGATCTACGAACAGCCGCTACACGATTTGCTGTTCACCTACCAGGACGCCACAGCCCGCAACGTGTTGGAGACCTACCACGATGCGATCCAGGCCCTCGACACCGCGACCACGCTGTTTAGCGCGGGTTACCTGCCCCTCGATCAGCGGGTGATCGCCGAGAACCTGTTCTTCGCCATCATTCACAAGATCCGCAAACTCGTCCAAGACCTCGACTATATTCCCGAAGAACTCGCGGGCCTCGATCGCACCCTCTCCGACACTTATTACGGGAATTTCTCAGTCTTTCAATCGGTTCCCGACAGTTGGGCGATTAAACAGTTGTTTCCCGTGATGCCGATCCACCGCTTGAATGAGCAACCGACACGACACGCGGTGATCAGCGACGTATCATGCGATTCGGACGGCAAGATTGACGCCTTCATCGACCAGCGCGACGTGAAGAAAACGCTGTTGCTTCACCCCTATGATGGGCACCATTATTACATCGGCATATTCTTAATCGGAGCCTACCAGGAGATCCTGGGAGACTTG
>JANOKO010001124.1:0-3095 GCA_031419335.1 Planctomycetota bacterium | reverse complement strand
CGATGGGGTTGGTCCAGCATCGCCACCTGTGTCCGATCTTTGATGTGGCTGAGCAGGACGGCCAGCATTACCTGACGATGGCTTTCATCGACGGCGAGACGCTGGCGCAGGCCATCAAGCGGGGTGCCACATTCACGACGCGGCAGATTGCCGAATTGGTTCGCAAGCTGGCATTGGCCCTGGATGCCGCGCACCGGGCGGGAGTCGTGCATCGCGATTTGAAGCCCGCCAACGTGATGATCGACCGCAGCGGCGAGCCGATCGTGATGGACTTCGGACTGGCCTGGATGGTGCATGAGACCGATGCCCGCGTGACGCAGTCCGGCGCGATCATCGGCACTCCCGCATACATGTCGCCGGAACAGGCCGAAGGAGAACCCGACAAAATCGGGGCCGCGACGGACATCTATAGCCTGGGGGCCATGCTGTACGAACTCCTGGCGGGGAGGCCCGTGTTTGCTGGCAGTGTGACGAATGTGCTGTACAAGGTCCGGAACGAGACCCCGACTCGACCCAGCGTGATTCGCAGCGATGTCGATCCACAGTTGGAGGCGATCTGCTGGAAGGCGATCTCGCGGTGTCCGGAGGATCGGTTTGCCACAGCGGGTGAGTTCGCGGAAGCGCTGGCGGGGTGCCGGGAGGGCGAGGCTCCTGCCGAGCCGCGCGTGATGCCGTCTCGCACCCTCACCCCGGCCCTCTCCCCCACAGCCAAGTCTCCCCCGAAATCGATGCCCCTTGTGGGGGAGAGGGAGCAGAGTTCGGAACCGCCGCGACGCGGGTGGCGGACCGCGCTGGCGGGATTCGCGGCGATCGTACTCCTGACCATCATCCTGGTGATCACCACGCGCAATGGCACGGTCGAAGTGACCTCACCCGATGGAAAACTCCCGAACGATGTGAAGGTCGTCGTGACGCGCAGCGGCGAACAGATCGAACTCCTGCAAGCCGACAACCACTGGTCCGCCAAGCTCGTCAACGGGGAGTATCAGGTCCAGTTGCGAGGCGGCGAAGACCGCTTCGAGATCACGACCTCCCAGCTCACGATCAAACGTCTGGGTCGCACAGTGGTAAAGCTGGACATTCGCCCGCCGACCGCCGGACCGCCGGCGACCGGTCCTCACCAGGAAGCATTGACCGGCACTGGTCCTCATCTTCCACTGGCACCGATCGGCTCGACAATCACGCCGGTGGGGCCGACATACGTCCAGACCCCCACTTGCTTCACGGGGACATGGACCACAAAAACGCCAGCTGCATGGCGCGGGACGTTCACGGGGATCGGACTCCTGCCCCGTGACAACACCGGATCTCACACGACCGAATATGATTTTTCCGGATTGCAGCACAGCGTGCTGCCTGTGGGAACCTATTTCTGCATGACCGATCTCGATACGGTCGAGTATCTGACCCTCAAGGCGTATGACTCGACGCATACAGCCCTCTCCACCCCGTGGCTCAATCTCCATCCGATCAGGCAATGGGGGGAGGGGACGAGGGAAGGCTCCCCCGGTCAAGTGCTCCCCACTGACATGCCCGGCTGGAAGTGGGACGAGTCGACACAGACTTATGTTTTTGAGGGAACCAAGATCGTCGGTAATCCGAAAGTCAGCTTCGCCTTGAGTAGTCGTGAAGCCATGAGCTTTTTGGAAGTGAAGCGTGAGATCACCGGCTTCAACTTTCATCTGATGGCTCCCCCCGCTGAGCCGGTCCCACCCGAATCGCCCGTCGAAGTCCCTCGTCCTGCCGTCGCGTCGTTCGATCACCATCAAGCGCGGACGCATCAAGTGGCGTGGGCCGAGCACCTCGGCGTGCCGGTCGAGTACACCAACTCCCTCGGCATGAAGTTCATGTTCATCCCACCGGGCGAGTTCACCATGGGAAGTACGCCTGCTGAGATCGCGGAAGCTGTTGCGGCGTTTGGTACAGCAGAAGATCAGACTTGGCCCGACTTCTTCCGCAGCGAAGCCCCGCAGCACCCGGTCCGCCTGACGCAGCCGTTCTACTTGGGCATTCACGAAGTCACGCAAGGCGAGTACGAACAGGTCCTGGGAAAGGACCGCAATGCCTCCTGCTTCGCCCCGCTGAGTTTTGGAAAAGACAATGTCGTCGGGATGGACACCGCCCTGCACCCGGTGGAAATGGTGAGTTGGAACGACGCAGCGGAGTTCTGTGCGAAGCTGAGCCAGAAGGAGCAGCTTCAACCGTTCTCTGTGCGGAAGGGCGAGACCGTGACGCCGCTGGAGGGGACCGGCTACCGGTTGCCGAGCGAGGCGCAGTGGGAGTTCGCCTGTCGAGGGGGGACGACAACTAAATACTCCACTGGGGATCGGCGCGCTGATTTGGATGCAATGGGCTGGTTCAGCTTGAACTCCCAGGGCCGGACGCACGCGGTCGGCGAGAAGAACGCGAATCCATTCGGCCTGTACGACATGCATGGCAACGTTGAGGAATGGTGCCAGGATCACTACGCGGCGTATTCCGAGACGCTCGTGGAAAATCCCAGCGTCACCTCGACGACCGAGTCACGGCGTGTGACCCGCGGCGGTTTCTGGACCTTCATGTGGCCGCTCTGCCGATCGTCCCACCGCTTCGCCCGCACTCCGGAGTCACAGTTCAATTACACGGGGTTTCGAGTAGTGCTGGAGGTGGACGCGGTGAAAGCGGCAATCAAGGAACGCACGCCGTAGGGCCATGTCGTGGGAAGGGCCCATCGGCCCGTCCGTTCCACTCAAGATTCAGAATTCAACGCCAGGGCGTAAAGCTCGCGAAGGTTCTTCTGGTTCCCAATCTCCGCCGCTTGGGAACCCCTATCCTCGAAGCTCCGCTTCGCCGAGTGACCCCTGACGTTCGCGTTCGGGCTGTCCGGGCAGCTTGCATACGGGGACTTCTCTCACGGACGAGTTCACTCCTCCGGCGACGAAGCGGAGCTTCGGGGATATGCAATCCCAGGCAGAGCTCTCGTCCTTATACACAAGTCTTGGGCACCAGGGCATTGTAAGTCGCCCAGGCCAGGCTGAAGTCGAAGACGCGGCGGAGGCCGCGCCACATCACTTCGGCACCGGGAGGGCCGTCGTGTTTGCGGCCCAGGTAGCCGC
>JANOKO010001123.1:0-4535 GCA_031419335.1 Planctomycetota bacterium | reverse complement strand
GCGGAGTCCTGAGCCAGGAGATGGGACAATCGAGAGAGCACGAAATCTCACGTTCCGGGAGGCGGTGTTAGTCGACCGCGAAGCCCGCTCACGGAAGCCCGCTCAGTGTCGCATAATCGGCGACAACTGGGAACGGACATCCCCTCGATTCATCTCATCGGCCTATTCACCAGTGGCGATCCCCCTTGCTTTTCTTTATCTTCACCCCATGCAACGACTCATCGGCTCACACCTCAGCATCGCGGGCGGCTACTACAAGGCAGCGGACGCAGCCGGTGCGCTCGGCATGCCCACCGTCCAAATCTTCACCAAGAACGCCAGCCAGTGGCACGCCAAGCCTCTCGTGGAAGAAGAGATCCGCCTCTTCAAAGAGGCCGTCGCCCGTAACCACCTCCGCCTGTGCTGCTCTCACGACAGTTATCTCATCAACCTTGGAAGCGCGAATGACGACCTGTGGGACAAGTCGATCAAAGCCTTCGTGATCGAACTGGAACGGGCGGAGGCGTTCGGGCTCACCGGGGTCGTGATGCACCCCGGAGCTGCGGTGGATATCGAGGAGGATGAAGCCCTGGCCCGCGTGGTCGAGGCGTTCAACATCATCAACGACCGCACTGCAGGGTTCCAAGTCCAGACCTGGATCGAGACGACTGCCGGGCAAGGGTCGACCCTGGGCTACCGGTTCGAGCACCTGGCCCACATCATCCACGAGGCCAACGACCCCGACCGCTTCGGCGTCTGCGTCGACACCTGCCACATCTTCGCCGCCGGGTATCCGCTGGGAACAGAAGCGGAGTACCAGGCGACATTCCAAGAGTTCGACAACGTCGTCGGCCTAGACCGCATCCGAGCGTTCCATCTCAACGACAGCAAGAAGCCACTCGCCAGCCGCGTCGACCGCCACGATCACATCGGCGAGGGGTGCCTGGGTCTGGAGCCGTTCCGCCACTTGATGAACGACAATCGTTTCGCCGATCGACCGATGTATCTGGAGACGAAGAAGGAAGAACGCGACGGTGAAGAGATGGATGCCGTCAACCTGCGGACGCTGCTGGGGTTGATTCGAAGCTGAGCGAGTTGATTCGCTTCGAGTGCAGGGATACTCTCCCCGTGTTGTCAGATTCGTTGTGAACGCCGCCTGGTCGTCTACTCGAGAATTCACATGTCCGCCGCTCTTGCGCCGCTCGTCGGTATCATCATGGGTAGCCAGTCCGACTGGGAGACGATGCGCCCAGCGTCGGAGGTTCTCGCCGAGTTCGGCGTGCCGCATGAGTGCCGTGTTGTCTCGGCACACCGGACCCCCGAATGGATGGTCGAGTACGCTCAGACGGCTGTCTCGCGGAAGTTGGAGATCATCATCGCCGGAGCGGGGGGAGCAGCTCACTTGCCGGGAATGGTGGCGGCATTGACCACTCTTCCCGTACTCGGGGTTCCCGTCGGCAGCAAATGGTTCCAGGGGCTCGACTCACTACTCTCCATCGTGCAGATGCCCGGCGGAGTGCCGGTCGGAACGCTCGCGGTCGGAGAGGCCGGTGCCAAGAACGCGGGCCTCTTGGCCTGCCGCATTCTTGCCAACAGCCGCCCGGAACTGCGGAAGAAACTCGAACAGTTTCGCCAAGAGCAAGCGGACAAAGTCATGCAGCAGGAGCTGACATGAGCGCTGCTCTGGCTCCTGGCTCGTCCATTGGAATCCTGGGTGGTGGTCAATTGGGCCGCATGCTGGCCGCTCCCGCACGCCGGATGGGATATCGCGTTGTCATTTTCAGCGATGAACCGCATGGTCCCGCCTCGCAGTGGGCTGATCATACAGTGACCGGTGCTTTTCATGATCTCGACCAAGTGGCCGAGTTCGCAAAGCAGGTCGATGTCGCGACGTTCGAAACAGAGCATGTCCCGCTGTCGTGTGTGGATGTTGTCCTGCAGCACACGCGGGTCCGGCCGAGCCGCTGTGTGCTGGAGGTGGCCCAGAACCGCCGCCTGGAAAAAGAAACATTGGCACGCCTGGGTGCCCCGCTGCCGAAGTTCACAATCATCGACCCGTCTCGCAATCTGGCCGAACAAGTCCGCGAGTTCAGCGGACCGTGTGTGCTCAAAACCCTCACGGGAGGATACGACGGCAAGGGGCAGTGGCTGATTCGTGATCTGAGCGCTGTGGCCCTGGCGGGGCGGGAACTGAACGGACGTGGCGCGGTCCTCGAAGAATGGGTCGACCTCGAAATCGAATGCTCCGTCATTGGCTGCCGGAGCGAGGCGGGCGAGACCGTCCTATATGGCCCGATCATCAACCACCACCGCCACCACATTCTCGATCTATCCATCTGCCCCGCTGACGCGATCCACGAGTCGATCCAATCGCAAGCCCGCGAAGTCACCAGGATGCTGTTGGACCAACTGCAAGTCGTCGGACTGCTGTGCGTCGAGTTTTTCGTAACTCGCGAGGGGCGACTGCTGGTGAATGAACTGGCCCCGAGACCTCACAACTCCGGGCATCTCACGATCGAGGGGCATGTTACCAGTCAGTTTGAACAACATATCCGCGCGATCAGCGGCCTGCCTCTGGGCTCTGTTGAACAACTCCGCCCCGTTGCGATGTCGAACCTGTTGGGTGATCTCTGGGCCAACGGTGTACCGAACTGGAACGCCATCGCGAGTTTTCCAACCGCGAAACTGCATTTGTACGGGAAGGCCGAAGCCCACCCTGGCCGCAAAATGGGGCACATCACAGTCACAGGACTGACGGGACATGAGGCATCTCAGATGGCCTCCGTAGCAAGAGACTCGCTGGGGTCGGTGTGAGTCTGTTTCCCACGTATCCGTACTCAAGAAAGACCGGTCTCGGCTCTCTCGAACGACCCCCAGCGGCGTAGAGCCACCGATGCCATTTTGACAGTATTCGACCGACCTGTGGGTTTTCGAGACCGCCAAAACGGTACATAAACGGATCGACAATATGTCGTAATGTGTTTCAGAGTTGTACATTAAGACAAGTCTTTGTCTTTGGAACGCGATTCGCTCTCCACGGGGATGGAAACATCATGTCCGTGGGGTGTGGGTCGGAGAAATCCTGTCCCCAGCGTCATGGGCTCAGCCTGCTGTGGAGTTGCGATAACATGTCGAAGAAGGCCAAGTCGAGCGGCGGCATCAAGATTGTGCCACTCGGGGACAAGGTCGTCCTCAAGCGGCAGGAAGCCGAGTCGAAGACGGCAGGCGGGATCGTTCTGCCTGATTCTGCGAAGGACAAGCCTCAGAAGGGCGAAGTCATTGCGGTCGGCGATGGACATGTCCGCCGAGATGGGGCACGCGTGGCTCTGACCGTTAAAGAAGGCGACAAAGTGATCTTCTCGTCCTACGCGGGCGACGAGATCAAGATCGGCGAAGAGGAGTATCTGCTCCTTCGCGAGAGCGACATCCTCGCGGTGTACTAGTCCGTAGCAGATCTCATCAGAGATCTGCCGATTGCAGCCTCCAACTCACCTCGCAGAAGTCTTACGACTTCTGCTACATCACTCAGGAGAAACGCCCATGGGCGCGAAGATCATTGCTTTCGATCAGGAAGCTCAAGAAGCGATGCGGCGGGGCGTCAGCAAGCTGGCCCGGGCTGTCCGCGTCACCCTCGGTCCCAAGGGCCGAAATGTCATCATTGAGAAGAGCTTCGGCTCTCCGACCGTGACCAAGGACGGCGTGACCGTGGCTCGTGAAATCGAACTTTCGGACAAGTTCGAGAACATGGGTGCCAGCATGGTCAAGGAAGTCGCCAGCAAGACTTCCGACAACGCCGGCGACGGCACCACCACTGCGACCATCATGGCCGAAGCGATCTTCGTTGAAGGTCTGAAGTCGGTCGTGGCCGGAGTCAGCCCGCTCGAAATGAAGCGTGGCATGGAGAAGGCTGTCGTCGACATCATCGAAAAGCTGAAGTCGATGGCGATCCCTTGCAAGGATAAGAAGGCCATTGCCCAGGTCGGCACCGTGGCCGCCAATGGCGATGACACGATCGGCAAAATCCTCGCTGATGCGATGGAACAAGTCGGCAAGGACGGCGTGATCACCGTCGAAGAAGGCAAGTCCCTTCAGACCGAGTTCAACGTTGTCGAGGGGATGCAGTTCGACCGCGGCTACCTTTCGCCGTACTTCGTCACCGACACCGCCAGTATGGAGTGTGTCTTCGAAGACTGCTACGTGCTGATCCACGAGAAGAAGATCACCAACATCAAGGATCTCGTGCCGGTCCTGGAGAAGGTCGTCAACTCGGGCAAGCCGCTGCTGATCATCGCGGAAGAAGTCGAAGGCGAAGCACTCGCGACTCTCGTCATCAACAAGATGCGGGGCGTGTTCCGCTGCGTCGCCGTCAAGGCTCCCGGCTACGGCGATCGCCGCAAGGCGCTGCTGCAAGATGTGGCCATCATGTGCGGCGGCCAGGCGATCTTCGAATACCTCGGTATCAAGCTCGAAAACGTCCAGTTGAGCGACCTCGGTCGGGCCAAGAAGCTGGTGGTCGACAAAGACAACACGACGATCATCGAAGGGGCTGGCAAGAG
>JANOKO010001122.1:0-4918 GCA_031419335.1 Planctomycetota bacterium | reverse complement strand
ACGAGATGTCGCCGATTTTGAGATTCTCGGAAAGACCAGTTTCACACAGTCATGCCGTTGGGGTGTGAATGGTTACGAATGGGACCATGTCGGTTTGGGGATCGCACCATGAAAACGACTTCCATCATTGTTGGATTTCTCGTATTGACAGTCATGGTGGTCGTTGCCATAATGGCTAAAGACATAATGGGTGTTAGGCCGCCGTTGCAGCCAATCTCACCTGCTCCACGAACTGAACTGTCTCCGCCCAAATCCAAGGCCGCACCGAAGGTGTCAGAAGATGAGGAGAGGAAAGAGTGGACGGACGAGAAGGCGGCACGCGAGGCAGCTCTTCCGAAAGAGGAAGAGATTCTTAGTATTACCCGATCGCTCGACAAACCCTATTACTACGACGAGATTGGCAAGTATTGGATGAGAAAACTTGACGATGAGAGTGTCCATGGTGCGCAAAGAAACGTGAATCAGTCGGAAGCTGCGAACTTCTTGGGCATCTTGAAATATCCACCTGCGATTCCAATTCTTATTAAGCATGTTGAGTTGGTCAGCATCGGAATAGGCTATACGGAAGGTGATCCGGATGCGAATCACGTTGTGAAGCGCGCACTCGGTGAATATGGAAATGCTGCCGTACCCGCGGTTATTGAAGCCTACCTTGACACCGCAGATTCGAATCGGCGTGCTTTTCTTCAAGGAGCCATCGAATCCGGTCGTACCCACAAGTTCGCGAGTACTTATCTTGATGGCTTGCATGCCCAAGGCGATAAGAGAGTGACCGACAAGGACCTCGAATTCTTCCACGGGTTGAAATGAAGTGGGGTAGAACCGTTTGACCCGCTCTGGGGTCTACCGGTGTGTCAGCGACACCAGAGGTTCACCTAGAGAGAACCCTCGCTGCAAGAACCTCGGTTGGTAAAGCCACCCCGGTCGAGTCCAAAGCAACTCAACCGGGGCCAGCCCGCTGAGTGGCACCGCAGGGGCGCAGGGGTTCGCAGAGGACAGAGGCCAAGCAGGGGTGAGGAAACGGCTGCGAATCAAGCCCTCTGCGAACCTTGACGGGGTGGACCTGACACTGCTTTGAGTGGGCTGGGTTGCAGAGCAACCAGAGGTTACGGGGGACACGCCCGTCGGTCTATCCCTTTTGTTCCTGCGTCACCCAGACGTTCAAACCAACGCCTGGTTCACCCTGCGGCGGCTGGGACTGAGTAAGGAAACGTCGATTGGGGTCCATGTCACCCGACTTGGCATGCGTACGTCGCTCGGGGACGGGCAAATGTGCCCATCCTACACTCGCAATTCGGTCGCCTCGCCGCAGAGGGCTTCGGCGTACTTCTTCCGAATCGGGTGGACGATCTGGCTCACGAAGCTGTCGACTTGTTCCGGGGCGCGGCCCACGAAGCGGCGGGCTTCGAGGGCGTTGGAGAGGTCGGCGTTCTTGAAGGCCGGGTCGTTCTGCAACCGCTCGATGAGGTCGTTCGAGCGACCGAACTCCTTCACCTGGCGACCGGCAGCTTGGCTGTGAACGCGGATCACTTCGTGCAGGATTTGGCGATCGCCACCGGCTTGCACAGCCGCCATCAGGATCTCCTCGGTCGCCATGAACGGCAGTTCCTCCGCCAGGTTCTTCTCGATCACGCGCGGGTAGACGACCAACCCCTCGACGATGTTGCGATAGATAATGAGCAACGCATCAATCGCCAGGAACGACTGTGGCAGCGACAGACGCCGGTTCGCACTGTCATCCAAGGTTCGCTCCATCCACTGCACAGCTGCAGTCTGTTCGGCGTTGGAGGTGAGCGACATGGCGAAGCGACCGAGGGCGCACATGCGTTCGGCCCGCATGGGGTTCCGCTTGTAGGCCATGGCCGAAGAGCCGATCTGGTCCTTCTCGAACGGCTCTTCGATCTCTTTGCGGCTTTGCAGAATGCGGAGGTCGCTGCCCATCTTGTGGCCGGTCTGGCCGATGCCGCTGAGGGTCGAGAGGACCTGGGCATCGACCTTGCGGGAGTACGTTTGCCCAGTGACTGCATAGGAACTGGGGAAGCCCATCTTCTCGGCCACGCGCTGGTCGAGGGTCTCGCACTTGGCGTGGTCGCCGTGGAAGAGTTGCAGGAAGGTGGCCTGCGTCCCGGTGGTCCCCTTGGCTCCCCGAAACTTCAGTGACGCGATCCGGTGTTCGAGTTCCTCCAGGTCGAGGACGAGGTCTTGGCACCACAACGTCGCCCGCTTGCCGACGGTGGTCGGCTGGGCCGGTTGCAGATGCGTGAACCCCAGGCACGGCAGGTCGCGGTACTTGACGGCGAACTTGGCGAGGTCGTCGATCACCTGCACGAGACGCTTGCGGATCAGCTGCAGGCCATCCCGCATCTGGATCAGTTCTGTGTTGTCGGTCACATAGCAACTGGTCGCCCCGAGGTGGATAATCCCTCCGGCAGTCGGACAGAGTTCCTTATACGTCTCGACGTGGGCCATCACATCGTGGCGGCGAATCGTCTCGTGGTGAGCTGCACGGGCGAAGTCGATGTTGTCGACATTCGCGCGGAGTTCCTCGACTTGAGCCTGGGTAATGTCGAGGCCCAGTTCTCGCTCCGTCTCGGCCAGCACCACCCACAGCCGCCGCCAAGTCGAGTGCTTGCGCTGCTCCGACCAGATCGCGGACATCTCGCGCGAAGCGTAGCGGGTGTTGAGAGGGCTTTCGTACTGGTCGCGCGACACGGGGTTAGTCCTGGGGTGTGGGAGAGGAATTGTCACCACGGAGGAACGGAGGAACGGAGGAACGGAGTAGCACGTGAGAACTGTCGTGAGTCTCCAGGACGCCAAGTACTGGGGCATACTTGTTCAACCTGGCATTGCGACGTTTAGCTCTGTCCCTCTTCTCGGAGCCACTGTGGTAAATCCTGACTCCCGCATTGTCCGCAACCTTGGAGAAATGAAAAGCGTGCCAAGCTCGTGGCGCACAACGGGTCGGGTGCAAGGGAACCGTACGAGTGGTCCGTCAAGGCTTGATTGAGGGGTTCGCCTCCCTCGGGAGGGCGAGGCTCCTGCCGAGCCGCGACTGCGAGTCGACTCGTTCCCTGGCTCGCGGCTCAGCAGGAGCTTCGCCCTCCCGCGCGGGCGTGGTTCAACCCCAAGATCAAGAGTTGACGGGACACTAGTTCCTCCCCCACAGGGCTTCAGCGATCCAATCGAGATCCTCCATCAACTCTTGCTGCGACTCTCGCTTGACGGCTGCTCCCGCGTTGTTCAGGGCATTCACCACGAGTAACCGCAACACGCTGGCGAGCGGCACACCCGTCTTCTGGGACAGCGCTCGCCCCACCAGACGATGTTCGCGATTCAGCAGAATTTCGTGTCGCCCGGTGTCGGTGGAATCGAAGTGATTGTCGATCAAGCGTTGAAAGCCGGAGGGGACGACACCGGTCTTGCGGAGGTCTTCGAAGGTCGCCTGTAAGTCATGCTTCTCATTCAGAAAGGCCATCACGGGCTGATCGCTCCGGAATGAGGCGATCAGCACTTTGGCATCACTCTGGCCGAGGAACTGCTGCCATTCGGGAGGAGCATCCACCATGTCACGAATGGCGAGGATCAGTTCCGCAAAACCATGCGAGCCGGGACTCGCGGTGCGCATGGCCACCCGCTTCCCCGACTCGGACTCGTCGCTCAGCATCGCTCCCAGCAGAGACTCTTCGAAGCTGCGAATGGTATGGACGCAAGGGAACTCGCTCCCCGCAAACAGCGTACTCATCCAGCGCTCCTGTCGGCGGTCCATGTTGTACCAGACCACGATCTCGGCTTCGGTCTCGAACAGCGGATCAGCGGTACATTTCGGTAACAGCTCATCAAATGTCAGCGTGCCTTGCGAGGTTTGAAACCGGTAGCAGAACCGCAGCAAATTCCGGAGCCGCCGATCATGCAGCGCTGCTCCGGCCCACGTGTAGCGGTGCCAGGCCAAGATCGATTGCATCGCAGCGGTATCACGCCGAGCGAGTTGTTCGAAGTGTTCATAGAGCCGCTCTTCGAGGTGCGCCCGGACGGACTCGAAGGCAAAATTTCGGACGAGGTCTTCGCGGCTGGCGGTGGGCTCGCAATTCGGGACTTCCAGGACGCCCCTCAAAAAGTGCGCCCACCCCGGGAGTAGATCGCGGGTCTGTCGCGAGATCACCATCCGGCGAATCGTCGTGGTCACGACCGGGTCGCCGGCAAAACCGGGGACGCGCTGGGGCGTGACATACAAGGCCCCCACCGCTCCGATCTCCTGCTCACCCCGGATCGGGATCACGTCGAGCGGGGTCTCGTGGAAGTAGCCTTGGAGTTCGAGCTCGATGGCCTCGCGGTCGGGAGTTGGATCAAACCAGGCGACGTTGATCACATTCACGCGGGCGGGGCCTTCGTTGACGAAGACTGGCACCGGGAGGAAGTCGGCGTACTCGCGAACCGATTCCTCCACGAGGCCCGATTGGGCTGCCCAGTTGCGGTACTGCGGTTTGAGCTGGAGAGTGACGGTCGTTCCGGTCTCCTCGCGCTCGATCTCGGACAGCTCGATGTCGGTCCCCTCTCCCGCAGACCAGCGGACACCGTTCGGGCAATCGGCCCGGCGGCTGTCGACGATGATGCGATCTGCCAGCAGGAACGCACTGAACAGCCCGATGCCGAACTGGCCGATGAGCCCCTCGCCCGTCTCGCCGTGGTCGATCTCCGAGGAGGCGGGATGGTGCCCCTTGAGCAGCCCGGTGACGCCGATTCCCAGCGTGCCGAGATAGCGTTCGGCTTCCTCCGCACTGAGACCGATCCCGTCATCGGTAACCGTCAGCGTCCCGGCGTCTTCATTGAGGCGAATATCAATCCGCCCCTTGTAGTCGAGATCCCGCTGCCGCCGCCGCATGATCGCATCGTGGGCGTTTTGAATCAGCTCACGAATCGG
>JANOKO010001121.1:0-2078 GCA_031419335.1 Planctomycetota bacterium | reverse complement strand
ACCAGCCAGAGCGATGACCCGTGGTGGGAAGTCGACTTGCAAGCGACGACCGCCATCGACAAGGTTGTAATCTGGAATCGCACCGATGGCGTCGGCGAACGTCTGGCGAATTCGAAGATTCTTCTGCTCGACGAGAACCGCAAACCGATCTGGGAACAAGCCATTGTCGAGGCTCCCAAAGAGAGCCAGGAATACGCCGCCAGCGCAGCCCGCGGCATCACGTTCTCCGCAGCCATTGCTGATTTCACACAGGCCGAATTCAAAGCCGCTGATGTCCTGGCCGCCAAGCCCGACCCCGCCAAAGGGTGGGCCGTCGGCGGCGGACAAGGACAGCCGCACTGGCTCGTGCTCGTCCCCGATGCAGCCCCTGAAATCTCGGCAGACAGCCAGATTCAACTCGTCATCGAGCAGAACTCGAAGTACGAAGGTCATCTGCTCGGCAAGTTCCGAGTCTCGACTTCGGCCTCCCCCCGCGCGGTTGAGGTCGCCCGCACGCCCTCCCCGATTCGCGACATCCTTGCCGTCGCCTCTGAGACACGGACGCCCGATCAAGCCGCGGTACTCCAGGCGTGGTACTTCGCGAACATCGCGCCCGAGCTGGCCCCGCAGCGCGAGCGAAAAACGAAGCTCACGACCGATCTGGCGAACCTGAAACCTGAGACCAGCGTGCCGGTCTATCGCGAATTGGCCGGGGAGGCCCGCCGGAAGACAAACCTACAGCATCGCGGGAACTACAAGGAGCTGGGCGATGAGGTCAGCGAAGGGGTGCCGGCGGCGTTCCTGCTCCCCGGAGCGGAACTCCCGAAGGACCGTTTGGCCCTCGCGAAGTGGATCGTCAGCCGCGACAACCCGCTGACCGCCCGCGTGATGGTGAACCGCTTCTGGGAGGCCCTCTTCGGTCAGGGGATCGTCGTCACCAGCGAAGACTTTGGCACGCAGGGAGAGCTCCCGACGCATCCGGAACTCCTCGACTGGCTGGCGGTCGACTTGATGGAATCGAACTGGGATATGCAGCGGATGCTGAAGCAACTGGTGATGTCGGCGACCTACCGGCAATCGTCGAAGGTGACTCCAACCCATCTGGAACAAGACCCCGACAACCGCTGGCTCGCACATGGCCCACGGTTCCGCATGTCAGCCGAAATGATCCGCGACCAGTCACTCGCCTTGAGCGGTCTGCTGAGCCCCAAGATGTTTGGCAACCCCGTCCGTCCGCCCCAGCCGAAGCTCGGGCTCTCCGCCGCGTTCGGCAGTTCAACCGACTGGGAGACGAGCATGGGTGAGGACCGCTACCGCCGGGCGTTGTACACGCAGTTCCGCCGCTCGAATCCCTACCCGTCGATGGCCGCCTTCGACGCCCCGAACCGCGAGGTCTGCACCGTTCGCCGCATCCGCACCAACACGCCGCTCCAAGCTCTCGTGACGATGAACGACCCCGTGCATCTGGAGGCCGCTCAAGCCCTGTCCCGCCAAGTCGTCAAATGGGATGGCACCCCCAGCGACCGTGCCGCCCGCCTGTTCAAGCACTGCACAGCTCGCGACCCGCACTCCGGGGAACTGAGCCGCCTGACCCAACTCTTCGAAACGGTCCGCACACAAGCCACAGCCAATCCGGAATCAGCCCAACTCCTGGCGAGCGATCCGCTGGGGCCAATTCCGGAAGGGATGGACCCGGTTGACCTGGCTGCGTGGACGGTGGTGGGGAATGTGATATTGAACCTGGATGAGATGCTGATGAAGAGGTGAGTCCCCCCGTGACATCAGTCCGTCACTCGACAATATGGAGAGCGTTTTTGGGTGAAACGCCAATTTTGGCAACGAATCGATTTGATAGGTAAGCTGGGAGCCAGGGAAGGCCGTTACCAGAGAGTGGCAGACTGGGTGTGCGGTCAGAATTGATGGCCGGGGTCAATCTCAGGCGAGCATCAGGTTCCCGAGTGTCTTGCACTGACAGTGTTGATTTCTGTCCAAGCCACTTTCGGGAACGTGGCGGGTTGTCAGCGCATTGCCAGTGGCATGCCCGAATCTGCTCTCGGGCCGTTTGCCGATCTCCCTGTCAACGGCAGCCGACTCCAGAC
>JANOKO010001120.1:0-2793 GCA_031419335.1 Planctomycetota bacterium | reverse complement strand
CACTTGGGGTACAGCGCGGATCGCCTCCTCGCCAACGGAAAAAAAGTCCACCTCTCGCTCTGCTTTAACCCCAGCCATCTGGAGTTCGTGAACCCCGTGGCGATGGGTCGCCTGCGGGCCAAGATGGACGAGATTCGCGACTACAAGCGGGAGCAGGGGTGCTGCATTCTGATCCACGGGGACGCGGCGTTCATCGGCGAGGGCGTGACCCAGGAGACGCTGAACCTCTCCGAGCTATACGGCTACAAGATCGGCGGCGTGGTCCACATCGTCGTCAACAACCAGATCGGGTTCACGACCTCCGTGCGGGAAGGCCGCTCCAGCCGCTACACGACCGACATCGCCAAGATGCTCGACATCCCGATCTTCCACGTGAACGGCGAAGACCCCGAGGCCGTGGCGCAAGTCGTCAAGCTGGCGATGGAGTTCCGGGCCAAGTTCCAAAAAGATGTCGTGATCGATATGTACTGCTTCCGCCGCCGTGGGCATAACGAGGCGGACGAACCTCGCTTCACCAACCCGATGATGTATAAGAAGATTGACCTTAAGCCCTCGGTCTTTGAGAGCTACAAAGAATCGCTGGTCAACTATCGCGGCGTCACCGCCGAAGAGGCCACAGCCATCTGGGAGAAGGCCCGCCAGACCCTCGATGACGAACTCAAAGCTGCTCGCGAAACCTCGCCCCCCACACATGGCGACCACGACAACGCCGACATGGCCCTCAAGAGTGTCTGGCAGGGATACCACGGCGGACCCGCTCATCTGGCCGACCATGTCACCACCGCTCGCCCCGAGACCGAACTCAGCCGCGTCCTCGAAGCCCTAACCAAGTACCCCGCCGATTTCACGCCGCACCCGACGATTCAAAAAGTTCTCGACAAGCGCCGCGAGATGTCGAAGGGGAACGTGCCTCTCGATTGGGGGGCTGCCGAGATGCTGGCCTATGGCACGCTGCTCGAAGAGGGGCATCCGTTCCGCATGTCGGGCCAGGATGTGCGCCGCGGCACGTTCAGCCACCGGCACGCGGTCCTCGTCGATTCCGAGAACGGAAATCACTACTGCCCACTCCGCAACATTCAAGACAAGCTCGGCTGGGTGAACTGCCACAACAGCCCGCTGTCCGAAGTGGGCGTCCTCGGCTTCGAGTACGGCTATAGCCTCGACACCCCGCACGGCATCGTGGTCTGGGAGGCCCAGTTCGGCGACTTCGTCAACGTCGCCCAAGTCATCATCGACCAGTTCATCTCCAGTGCCGAAGCCAAGTGGCGACGCCTGAGCGGGATCGTGCTGCTGCTGCCACACGGCTACGAAGGCAACGGCCCCGAACATTCCAGTGCCCGGCTCGAACGGTTCCTGAACCAAGCCGCCGAAGACAACATGCAGATCGTGCAGCCGTCGACCCCGGCCCAGATGTTCCACCTCCTGCGGCGGCAAGTGCTGCGCAAGTGGAAGAAGCCGTTGATCGTGATGACGCCCAAGCAGCTCCTGCGACTGCCCGCATGTGTGTCGACGCTCTCGGACTGTGCGAAGGGCACCTTCCAACCGGTGATCGGCGACGAGGCCGTCGATCCGAAGGGAGTCAAGAAGTTGCTCCTCTGTTCGGGCCGGGTGTACTTCGATCTGCTGGCCAAGCGGACGGAACTCGGACGGAACGATGTCGCCATCATCCGCGTCGAGGAGTTCTACCCGCTGCCGGTGGCCGCGCTGGAGAAGGCTCTCGCTCCGTACAAGTCCGGCATCCCGACGCGCTGGGTGCAGGATGAGCCGGAGAACATGGGCGGCTGGCGGTTCCTGCTGGCCCACCTCGGCGAGAAACTCTTCGGTCGCTTCGACTGGGCCTTCATCGGTCGCAAGGCCGCCGCCAGCCCCTCGACCGGCTCGCACCACGTCCATCACCATGAGCAGGAAGAGATCCTTGCTCAAGCCTTTGGGTAGGAACGTTGAGCGATGAGGGTTGAGGGTTGAGCGACAGAGGTCGCTTCGCGAACAGCCATCACACGCTCATACTCCCCTCTGACCCTCGCAAAGACTTCCGAAGTCTTCTGAGACATCGGAAGTCTGGCCGCTCAACTCTGACCCTCATCGCTCAACCCTCAACCCTCAACCCTCAACCCTCTCACCCTCCCCCCGGACACATCATGCCAGTTGACATTCGGCTCCCCAAAGCGGGCGACTCGATCACGGAAGCCTTCATCGGACAGTGGCAGGTCAAGGAAGGGGCCTGGGTCGATGTCGATCAGAACATCGTCGTCATCGAGACCGAAAAGGCCGCGTTCGACGTGCCCGCTCCGGTCGCCGGAATCGTGACGAAGATCTTTAAGAAAAACGGAGACAAAGCCCTCGTCAACGAGGTCATCGCCCAAATGGAACCGGCCCCCCGCCCCGCTGGCGTCGCCCCCGCCCCCATCCCCACAGCCGCCCCCGCCAAGACCGGCGGTCACGTCATGCCCGCAGCTGCGGCTGCCGCCGCCTCAGCGGGGATCGATCCCTCGGGCGTCAAGGGGACCGGCCCTGGCGGTCGTGTGCTGAAAGAGGATGTGCAGAAGACAGCCGCCTCGACCCCGTCCAAGCCTGTCGGCCCATCGCTCGGCGGAGTGCGCGAAGAACGCCGTCAGCCGATGTCGATCATGCGGCAAACGATCGCTCGTCGACTGGTCGAGGCTCAGTCCAACGCCGCGTTACTCACGACGTTCAACGAGTGCGATGTCTCGGCCATCAAGAAGGCCCGCGAGCAGTACCAGGATGCGTTCACGAAGAAGCACGGGAT
Source organism: Planctomycetota bacterium (assembly GCA_031419335.1). Lineage (GTDB taxonomy): Bacteria > Planctomycetota > Planctomycetia > Planctomycetales > Planctomycetaceae > TH-plancto1. The sequence goes on along the minus strand of JANOKO010001120.1, from coordinate 26 downwards.
CAAGCTGGGCTTCATGTCGTTCTTCG
>JANOKO010001119.1:0-1059 GCA_031419335.1 Planctomycetota bacterium | reverse complement strand
CCCAAGGACCATCCGGGGCCGATTTACCTCTGCATCAATGCGGATGAATCGGAGCCGGGGACGTTCAACAACCGCATTCTGATGGAGATGGACCCGCATCAGTTAATCGAGGGGATCGCGATCGCCTGCCACGCGATCAAGTCCAAGAACGCCTACCTTTACATCCGCTTCGAGTACGGCCTCAGCTACCGTCGTCTCGATGCCGCGATCAAGGAGTGCTACGCAGCTGGTCTGCTCGGCAAGAACATTCTGGGCAAGGGGTTTGACCTCGACATCGTGCTGCATCGCGGGGCAGCAGCCTACATCTGCGGCGAGGAGACCGGCCTGATCGAGAGCCTCGAAGGCAAGCGGGCCTGGCCGCGCATCAAGCCCCCCTTCCCCGCCATTGAGGGGCTATTCCGCAAGCCGACGATCGTCAACAACGTCGAGACTTTGTGTTGCGTGACGCACATTCTCAGTCGCGGCAAAGAGTGGTTCCAGTCAATCGGCATCAAGCCCGACCCGGCCAATCCCCGCGACCCCGGCAGCTACGGACCCAAGCTCTACACCGTCAGCGGACACGTCAACAAGCCGTGCTGCGTCGAGTTGCCGCTCGGCGTGACCGCTCGCGAGCTGATTGATGAGCACGCAGGCGGCGTCTGGAAAGGGCGCAAGGCCAAGGCCGTCGTCCCGGGCGGGATCAGCATGGGATTCCTGTCTGACCAGGAACTCGACATCCCCCTCGACTTCGCCGGTCCCGGCAAGGCGGGCTGTCTCGGTCTCGGGACAGCTGCCGTCGTCGTGATTGATGACCAGACGAACATGGTCGACGTGCTGTATAACTGTGCCCGGTTCTTCTCGCACGAGAGCTGTGGCCAGTGTACGCCGTGCCGCGAGGGGACGAACTGGATGACCCGCATCCTGGAACGCATCCGTTCGGGGAACGGCCAGATGCGGGACGTGGACCTGCTGACGGAAGTGGCCGCCTCAATGGGGATCATCCCCGGCACCACGATCTGCGGTCTGTCGGACGGAGCCGCGTGGCCGGTGAAGAACGCGATCCAGAAGTTCCGTGGCGAC
>JANOKO010001118.1:0-3000 GCA_031419335.1 Planctomycetota bacterium | reverse complement strand
CACTCCTCGACACCGACGACACCGCCCTCCAGTCACTCGTCCTCAAGATCATCAGCCAGCACCCCGGATGGGCACCCGAGGCGGTGACTTTGCTCGATAAGTGGCTCGGGGAGGAGACGTTCTCGGTCGAGCGAGCGGCAGTGCTGCGCGGGTTTCTGCTGGCGCGGGTCAGCGAGCCGGAGGTCGCCGCGCTGATTGCCACGCGGTTGGAGGCACTCCCGCCGAAGTATGCCGGTGTCCCGCTGCTGCTGGATGTCATCGCGCGGTCCTCGCGCGCGGCGTTTGTCGACTCGTGGAAGCCTGGCCTGCTCCGCACCTTGCAGCAGGGTGAACACTCCCCGCAGTTGCAGTCCCTGGCGATCATCGCCGATCGCAACCTAGAAGGGATGGACGAGACGATCGGCTTGATGGCCGCTGACCTCCAGCAGCCCCACTCCATCCGGCTCGCCGCCTACACCGCACTCTGGCCGCGACGGACAGCGGTCGAACCCGCCGAGTTCGCCTACCTCACCGACCGGCTCGACATCGCCGATCTGCCGACCGACCTCCTCGCGGTGTCGCGGACGCTGGCCGATGCCCCGCTGAGTGACGACCAACTCGCCGCCCTGATCCCCCGCCTCCCACAGGTCGGCCCGCTCGGTGTGCCGGTCCTGCTGCGGGCCTTTGAACGCAGCCAGTCGGTCGAGATTGGGCAAGCTCTCGTGGAGCAGCTCATCGCCGTGAAGAACGAGGTTCGCATTCCCATCGAGGAACTTCGTCGCCTGCTTCGCAAATACCCGTCCCGAGTACTGACCGCTGCCGAACCGCTCTTCGCCGCCTCGGGCGTCAACCTCGCTGCTCAAGTTGTGAAGCTAGAAATACTGGCCCCGCTCACGACCGGAGGCGATGCGGAAGCCGGTCGCAAAGTCTTCTTTAGTAACAAGTCGGCCTGTGCCAGTTGCCACCGCATCGGCCAAGAAGGCGGCAATGTCGGGCCGGACCTGACCACGATCGGAGCCATCCGCGAGTCCCGCGACCTCCTCGAAGCGGTGATCCTCCCCAGCAGCAGCTTCGCGCGCGGGTTCCGTCCGTACATCATCGTCACCACAGACGGCAAGACCCACACCGGTGTCATGACCCGCGAATCGACCGACGCCATCACCCTCCGCACCGCCACGCTGGCCGAGATTCAAATCCCCCGCGATGAGATTGACGAGCTGCGGGAAAGCTCGACCTCGATCATGCCGCAAGGTCTGGAGACCCGCCTCAATGAGACCGAGATGCGGGATTTACTCGCGTACTTGAAGTCACTGAAGTAACACGGGCTCATGAAACTCTTCCACCGGTGTATTCGTACTCTTGGTCGCACTCAGCACTCCGCAGTGGATGAGCGTCGGACGTGGGGCGAGATCTTCCATCTCAAACCCGCCGGCAGTGAGCCAGGCGCGGTACTCCCCAGCGCTGTAGGCTCGGCCCAGAGTGAGGGTGAACAGGGCCGCCGAGTAGAGGGCGATGGGGAGTGGGCCATCGTGGTCGTCGTTCAGGAACACATCATGGATCAGCAACTGGCCGCCGGGTTTGAGGGCGGCATGGCAGCGGGCGATGAGGTGTTGGCACTCGGGGATGTCCCAATCGTGCAGGACGTTCGAGAGCAGGACTGCATCGGCTCCGGTCGGGAGCGGGTCGTGAAACATGTCCCCCGCGCGGAGTTCGAGGCGGTCGACCACGTTGTAGCGCTGCCGGAACTCATCCGCCACGCGCAGCACCTCCGGGCGGTCGACGACGATTGCGCGCAGTTGGGAGTAGCGTTTGAGCAGGGCGATGCTATAGATCCCCGACCCGCCGCCGACATCGACGAGCAGCTCCGCATCCCCGAGGTCGACCTGCTGGGCGAGGGCGGGGGCGACATTCTTGGCCCGTCCGGCGAGTGAGAGGGTGAAGTGCCGGGCGAGGTCGAACTGCTCCATCGCCGAGGGAATGCCCGCCTGGTAGATGAACGCGGTCCCGTCCTCGTTGAGGTTCAACCCGCGCGGGATGTTTGTTCGCAATCGCTCGACCATATCGAGTACGCCGGGACTGGTCGCCGCCAGGCCGACGTAGCCGCCCACATCAAACGCACTCCGCTGCGGCAGGTGGTGGCGAGAAAGGGCCGTCAGTTGGAGGCGGCCCTCTTCGTCGATGCGGAGGAGCCGCATCGCCCGCAGCGCGGTGAGGAGTACCTGCATCGGGCGCGGAGCGAGTTGGAGGTCACGCATCAACGCCTCGACCGTGCGCGGCCCGTCCTTGAGCTTGGTGAACAGATCGAAATGCGCGACCGCAGCCGTGAGCAACTCGGTGCCATACGAGCCGCGAAAGAGTTCGAAGATCGGCGTGGGGTCGATCGACGGTGGATGCAGGTCGATCACATCGGCCCGGTTCAGCTCGATCGATTCGCACAAAGCGACCTGCGACACGACCAAGTCCTCGGCATCGGGGATCGGATCGAAGTCCGCGACGTTCGACAGATGTGGCCCGATCCGCGACGGGTAGACCGCATGGCCGGGGATGGCCGACCAGCCCGGGCGACAGCGGACACGATCGCCCTCGACCGTCACACGCAGCCAGCCGGAATACTCATCGGCGAACTCGAACGGGAGGAACACCGACTGCCCAGAGGTGGCCCCTTGCACCGCAGCCAACCACTGATCGAGCAGTTGTTCGAGGGCCGTGCGAACTCGCCATTTCTCCGGCAGGTGTTTCATCGCCGGGTCGAGGCCAAAGAAATACGAGTCCACATGCCGGGCATAGTCACCGCACTCCAGCAAGAGGTCGCCGTGCTGGGTTCCCTGGTCATCGAAAGTCAATCGCAGCATGGGGACGGGCTTCTCTCGCGGGAGACTTTTGTCGGGCTGAGGGCGCTATCCTAGCTCTCGGGTGGAGGGAGCGAAACTCGATAAGCTGCCGTGTGGGCATTCGCAGTGGAGGTATAATGCCGGGGTCAGGTTCTTCGGAAATTCGGAATTGGCCGGATTGAGGTTTGTC
>JANOKO010001117.1:0-3342 GCA_031419335.1 Planctomycetota bacterium | reverse complement strand
GTCGGGGAACATCCCCGAAATGGGTGACCGGTTCGCCTTTCTGATGGGCGACAAGGCGTTCTCACTGGCCAGCGGGGAGACGATCACGCTCGTACTCGGGATCATCATGGTCCTGGTCGGGTTGGCGTTTAAGCTGTCGCTGGTGCCGTTCCACTTCTGGGCCCCGGATGCGTTCGAGGGAGCCAGTGCGGAAGTCGGCGGGTTCCTGTCGGTGGCGTCCAAGGCGGCAGCGTTCGCGCTGATGGTGCGGTTCGTGCTGGGCTTCGATGGTCAGGTGCCGGTGCTGCAAAGTCTGTCGACGTTCCTCGGCATCGGCCTGGGTTTGATGGCGGTCATCAGCATGACGTTCGGCAACTTGGCCGCGTATACACAAACGAACATGAAGCGACTGTTGGCGTACTCGACGATCGCCCATGCGGGGTACATGCTGCTGGCGGTGTCAGCATTGCTGGTGACGTTGAACGCTCCTGGCGGGTCGAAGCTCGACCCCGGCCTCGAAGCGGCCCACTGCATTGAGGGATTGATCTACTACCTCGCGGTCTACCTGTTCATGAACCTCGTGGCCTTTGCCGTGGTGGCATTGGTGCGGAACGAGACGTTCAGTGAAGAAATCTCGGCCTACAAGGGCCTCATCTCCGGCGGACCGGCGATCAAGGTACTCTGTGTCTGCCTGGCCTGCAGCTTCTTCAGTCTGGTTGGGATGCCGCCGTTTGGGGGATTCTTTGCCAAGCTGTTGATCTTCCTGGCCGCGTTTAAGGCGGGATCGGTTCACTGGATCATGTGGGCATTCGTCGGTATCGGGGGCCTGAACACGGCCTTCAGTTTGTACTACTATCTGCGGGTGCTCAAGACGATCTTCATCGATCCGCCGCCCGCTGATCGGCCTCCGGTCGAGGCTCCAGCCCTGGTCGGCTGGTATGTGGCTCTCATCAGCCTGCCGCTGCTGGTCTTGGGAGCCAGCCCGCTGCAGGACGATCTGAGCCAGACCGCCCAGTGGGTCGCGATGCATCTTTTTCGGTTAGGCCCCCACTTCCTTACTGGTTTTTCGTCCCGTTTCGTTCTTGCTGACTGATCTTCCATGTCTGCTGTCACACCCGTGCAAGTGAACGAACTGCTCTTCGCGACCTCGCGGAGCCTGCTGCAATACACCGCCGAGGCGTACCCCTGGTCAACCACGACCAAGGATCTGCGGGAGCCGCTCTTAAAGCTGGCTCACCAGCAGCAGGAGTCGGTCCGCAAGCTGGTCCACTGGCTCGACGATGAAGGCGAGACGGTCGAGAACGAAATGTACCCGGTCGACTTCACCAGTCTGCATTACGTGTCGGCGGATTTCCTGAAGAAGTACCTCATCAAGAACCAGTCGCAAGTCGTCGAACTGGCGACCGTCGAATTTCGCGAAGAGGACGAAGAGACCGCCCACCACCTGTTCCTGGCCGACATCCTGGCCAATGAGCAGGCCATACTAGACGGGTTAAAGTTGTTGTAGTCGCGACACGTCGCAATCAATACGAAAGCCCAGTGTGGAAATCACTGGGCTTTTTCTCATCTGTCATCCGGCCCAGTAGACCCGGTCGAGCGTGCGGTAGCCAATCGCCTCACTCAGATGTATTGCGGAGATATCCTCGCTGCCATCGAGGTCCGCAATCGTGCGGCTCACGCGCAGGATCTTGTCGTGAGCGCGGGCGGTGAGGCCCATCTCTTCCATTGCGGCCTTGAGAAGTGACTCCGCATCCGGCCCCAGCTTGCAGACCGTCCGAATCTGTCGCGGCGACATGGTTCCGTTGAGAGCTCCCGGGGTCTCGCGGAACCGTTCCTTCTGGCGTTCGCGGGCTCCAATCACGCTGTCTCGCATCGAGTCGCTATTGGTCCCAACTTTGTCATTCGACAACTCGCGGAACGGCACGGGCGGCACCTCGACATGGATATCGATGCGGTCGAGCAGCGGCCCGCTGATCCGCGACAAGTACCGCTCGACCTGCATCGGCGAGCAGTTGCAGTTGCGTTTCGGGTCGCCGCGAAACCCGCACGGGCAGGGATTCATCGCCGCCACGAGCATCAAACTGGCCGGGAATGTCACGCTGCCTATGGCCCGGGAAATTGTGACGCAGCGGTCTTCGAGCGGCTGCCGCATGACCTCTAGCGTGCGGCGGTTGAACTCGGGGAGTTCATCAAGGAACAACACCCCGTTGTGGGCTAAACTGATCTCACCCGGCTGTGGTGTACTCCCCCCGCCGACGAGACCGGCCTCACTGATCGTATGATGCGGGGAGCGGAACGGTCGCGTGAGAAGCAGCGGCTGTGAGGCGGGGAGTCGTCCGACCGCGCTCCAGATCCGCGTGGACTCCAGACTCTCCTCGGGGGAGAGATTCGGCAGCACCGTGCCCAGGCGTTGTGCGAGCAGAGTCTTTCCAGTCCCCGGCGATCCAATCATCAACAGGTGGTGCCGACCCGCAGCTGCGACGGTGACGGCCCGTTTGGCTGACTCCTGGCCCTTCACATCGGAGTAGTCGACGGAGTAGCTGCCGTATTCGCGAAGAGCGTCCTCCCAGCGGAACACGGTGGGGGCGATGGGGAGTTCCCCACTGAAGAACCCGATCGCCTCGGCCAAGCTGCCGACCGGGATGACATCGAGTTCCTCCACGACGGCGGCTTCGCGGGCGTTCTCAGCCGGGACGAGGAGCCCCATGCGTCCTTCGCTTCTCGCTTGCAAGGCCATCGACAGCGCACCCTTGATCGGGCGCACGTTCCCGTCGAGGGCGAGTTCCCCCACGACAGAGTATTGGGCAAAGCGTTCGGTACTCACTTGCCCGCTGGCCGCCAGCATCCCGATGGCGATCGGCAAGTCCGACGACGGGGCCTCCTTGGGCAGATCGGCGGGAGAGAGATTGATGACAATGCGGTCAATCGGACGGTGATACCCGCTATTGACGAGAGCCCGCTCGATACGCGGGATGCTCTCCTTCACAGCTGCCTCGGCCAACCCGACCAGCGTCGTCTTGGGCAGTGAGGCGGGTGAGATATCGACCTCCACCTCGACCGATTTGGCATCAATGCCGAACAGCGAATACGTGAACAACTTCGCAAGCATCGAACCGGCCCGTCGGACTAAAGGCGGGAAGGGGGAGAGGAGATGCCACTCATCTTGGAGGGTATTGACGAGAGACGCAACCCGATGAGGACCGCCGCCGCAGTCTCGCGCCGTCGTATTGTGTGGTTGTCCGGGTCACAGAACCGTGAACGTCATGCACGGACTGCACGCCATTTTAACCCAATCTTCCGAACTGCCGGTCGAGTTCCGTCTTAGACAGCTTCAGCGAAGTCGGTCGGCCATGCGGACAGTGG
>JANOKO010001116.1:0-7536 GCA_031419335.1 Planctomycetota bacterium | reverse complement strand
TGATTTAGGGGTTCGCCTCCTCGGGAGGGCGAGGCTCCTGCCGAGCGGCGGCTGCGAATCGACGCGTCCCCTGGCTCGCGGCTCAGCCGGAGCTTCGCCCTCCCGCGCGGGCCAGGCTCAACCCCAAGATCAAGAGTTGACGGGACAGTAGTGGTCCGTCAAGGCTTGATTTAGGGGTTCGCCTCCTCGGGAGGGCGAGGCTCCTGCCGAGCCGCGGCTGCGAATCGACGCGTCCCCTGGCTCGCGGCTCAGCTTCGCCCTCCCGCGCGGGCCTGGCTCAACCCCAAGATCAAGTGTTGACGGGACACTAGCTGCATTCCGAGATTCCAACACAATCGAATGTACCAGATGTACCAGATGTTCAGGCTGAAGCAAGGCATATTCATCCGAGAACCAGCCGGTGTGCCAGCCGAGTGGAACTACATTTGAGAGTCGCCTCCCCGGCGTTCGTTCGATGGATCGCAGACCCACGGTCGGGTGCTGGAGCCTCTTGATGTCCCCCCGCTCGTTGTTGTTTCCGTTCCCCAGTCTCATTGTGGGGAGTCTCTGCGTCACGATCACACTCGTAGAATCGGTATTGCTTTTGCGGGTTCCCCACCCGATCTATGCCGCTGGGGGACCACTGCCTTGGTTAACACTCTTGGGGATCGCCTGGTTTTGGTTGACTGCGGGTTGGGTGCTGTGGAGCCTGGCGCGTGGTTGCGAACGAGTCCGCACGCAGTTCGGAAGAGTCCCCGGTGGTTTGGCTTACTGCACAGTGGCCATGGTGATCATGGGGGCGACGCTGCTGCACATTTCGAGTTGGGGGCTGTATCTGAAGACGGGTCGATTTGCGAACATCGAAAGCTACCTCTTTTTGGCGATGAATCCGCCTCACTCGATCTGGCTCGATCTGACTCCCTCCGAGAGAACCGCGTTGACTGCACTGGGCTGTGTGGGACTCTTGGGGGTGGTCGTTCTCCCTGCGTTGCTGCGTCGGTGTTTGGGGGCCTGTGACTCCATACTCGATCACAACCCGGCAGTGACACAGCCTGTGAATCCGTCAACCACTCTGCCTGCGTGGACTCCGCTGACCTGTTGGAAAGTGGTCACCGTCGCGCTGATGATTCCAGGCTTGATACTGGCCAATGACACGAGTGGTCATCGGCAGATGCGACGAGTCGATGCCCTGAAGAATAGCTTGTGTCCGCCCCTGACGTTGGCGATCTCGGGGGTCGAAATGCTCTTGACCGAGGCCATTCAGCCCTGCTTGGACCCGGCGGAACTGACGCCTCTCTCCGCAGGAGCTGCTTGGCGACCGGCCCTGGTTCCAACGGGCTCGACGCGTCCCAATGTCGTGATCCTGTCGATCGAATCCTTGCGTTCTGACACCGTCCATCTGGTGCATCAGGGGCAGGAGGTGATGCCCCAACTGAATCGTCTGGCACGCGGCGGGGTCCAGTTTTCGAATGCGTACGCCCAAAGTACGCACTCAGACTATGCGGATGTGTGCATTGTCTCATCGCTCTTCCCGCTGAGGACCCGTTGGCACCATTACTATCAGTCCGCTGATCCGTGGACAAAGACACTGGCCTTTGATGCCTTCAAGCAGGCGGGGTATCAGACAGCCATTGTGTCGTCTCAGAACGAGTGCTGGGGAGGGATGGATCAGTTTCTGGACACACCGAATCTGGACTTGTTCTATGACGCGCAGCGCAGCGGACAACGGACCTACATCTCTGCTCGCGATCCAGGTTTCGCGCATGAGTTGGGGATCGGATCGCTCTCTGCAGGACGGTTGGAAGATACACACACGATGGACCGAGCCATCGATTGGGTCGAGGCGTGTGCTTCGCAGGACAAGCCCTTCTTCCTGAGCATGAATTTCCAGTCATCTCATTTTCCGTACGAAATCCCCGCGGGCGCTCCGCATCCGTTTCAACCCTGCCACCTCGATTCGGATGTCGCTTTCATGTATCACCCGCCGTCCAAAACGCACCTGGTCAAAAATGCCTATTACAACGGCATCCATGAGTGCGATGTCCAGATCGGTCGCATGGTGGACACGTTGAAACGTCTCGGAAAACTGGACGATACGATTCTGGTGGTCCTGGGAGAAAACGGAGAAGCTTTCCACGAAAGCAACAGCGTGGGGCATGCGCGTGAACCGGTGGAACCGGTGATCCATGTCGCCACAGTGATTCACGCTCCACGCTGGCTTTCGGCGGGAGTCGAGTCATATCCACTACAGCATGTGGATTTATTGCCGACCATACATGGACTCCTCGGTTGGACGATCCATCCCAGTTACCAGGGGGTGGATGTGTGGGCGGCGGATCGTCCCGCTCTGGCCGATCGTTTGCTGTTCTTTCACGTCAACAGCCCAGCCGCCCATGCGGACGCCTTGCAGTTTGCCGGTCGCTGGAAATTCACCGTCAATTACAAGACTGGCACCAGCTCTTTGCACGACTTGATCTCCGATCCTGGCGAGTCTCGGGATCTCAGCCGGTCTCAGCCAGCACTGGCAACTCAATTGCGAGCCACACTGACACGCTGGCGTGAGCGGCAATTGGCGTACTATCACTTCCCCGCGTATTACCAAGTGGGATATGCCCCCGATCCCCCGGAGCTGTCGAGGAATTCCGGAGTGTCCCATTAACCCATGGGATCAGCGATGCCTTGTCGACGATGTTGAGAGTGCCAGGCATCGCTCATGGGCTGCGAGGTCAAGGGCCGATGCTCGATATCTACAGGTTGACATCTGATCGCAGAAGGCTTCCCCTGAGTTGCGGTTGTGCCGCGTTGGGATTTCACTGACCCGGCGGCCCTCCCGATGAGTACAATGGGCTTCGGGCCACATTTCTGGGAAGATCGCTCGATCGCGTGTGCGAGAGCAATTCCAGATTGGGATTGCCTATGGGGCAGACAGGCATCACGTCCTCACGGACACTTGTGGTGTGAATCCCCGGTGGGGAACAGCACTGAGGCCCATGCAACCGGGATGATATCAGACACACCGCGAGAGGTAACTCCATGACATCATGCGTCGCCATCGAGTCTCCATTCATCTCGATCGGGGCTGCCTTGGTCTGCGTCGCCATTGGGCTTGGGGCCTGGGCGGCACATGGACTCGAGCAGACGATCGGTCCGCAGTATGAGGGGAGGAGCAAGCTCGTCGCCGGGCAAAGTGTCCCCGCTGTGACCAAATACGTGGGCGACTTCCAGACCGCAGCAGAATACCAGTTAAGCCAGGGGTTAGGGTTGATTCTGATCGGCATTCTTAGCCGCCAGAACCCACGTCGAGTGCTGCGGGTGGCGGGTGTCTGCATCTGCCTCGGGACGCTGCTCTTTTCGGGCAGTTTGTACTGCTTGGTGCTGAGCGGAGTCACAAAGTTCGGAGCTGTCACTCCCATCGGCGGTCTGCTCTTACTGATCGGTTGGGCGCTGGTGGCCTATGGAACGTGTCCTTGTCGCCAGACTCGTGCGGAGACATCGTCTCCCTGAATACGAGCGAGCAGGCGAACACCGGCAGATTCCGCCGGGCCACACCGGTCACCGAGGTTCCGTTTCCCTCCGGTTTAACCCTTGCGACCGCAATCTTCACTTCTCCCGGTAAAACCGGAATATTCTCACAAGTCCTCACAGTCTGCCGATCGATAGAAGAGAAAGCGGAACGGAATTCTCGAACCGTTCTGTGATCGGGCAATCTTGCCCGCCGTCATCGATGGACCTGGAGGCGTAGGGATGACCAGTTTTCACACCCGCACAAAGCGGTGGCTACTGGCTGCGGCGTTGGGACTGATGGTCCTGCCCAGCAGCGGTTGCAACGTGCTTTATGGGTTGACCGCAGATGCGTTCGTTTTGGGACGCTTCTGGTGGACCACGCCCTTGATCCCCGTCACACCGTATATGAGCCAGAAGGTGGAAGATGCCTACTGGGATGAAGAGCGATATGGGAAAGTCCCGATCCTCGATCCCGTCGAAGGCGAGAACGCTCCCCTCTTCTGCCTCGACCCACCGTCCTCAGATGAAGTCATGCGAGCTTTGCCGGACAATACTTCCGGGGGAGTCGCCTTTCTGGCGGAGACCAGCCGTAACAACGTCCGCATCATCGTGGAACCGATGGTCGACCGCTTGGACGACTGCCGCTTCTATCCGATGGTGGGGCCCGCCCGGTTGCACCACTGCCACTACAAATGCACGATCTACTTTGAAGAGGTCAAGCGGTCCTACTGGCCGGTCCCCTTCACCCATCGCGACCAGCGTCAGGAAGTGGTCTATGTCGACCATGACCACCTGATCCGTTGTGCTGGTCCTGACTCCAATCAGACTGGCATGGAAGAGTAAACCACCCCTGCGGGTTTCGAGAACTCCAGGTATCACGGAAGCCCGGTCGGGAAACTGACCGGGCTTTCGTTTTTTCGTATTGCTGCCACCCCCGCCACCCACCCGTGTAGCTGGGACGCGAAGTCTTCGAAGCGGGGTGAGTGAGCGTCTGGATTGTCGGCGAATTCTCCGAAATCGCTGGTTCGACACGAAGACGCTGGAGTGTGTTCGAAGCAGTGCCAGCTTTTCTGGAGCGGGGCTTTCCGCATTCAAGCGTTGGTTCGCTCGGCGTGTGTCGCCCCGGCGATTTCGGAGAAATCGCCGACAATGGCGACGTACACACGCGTTGCCATGCAGCAGAGGCTTTCGTTTTGGGTATCGCTGCTGAACGGGTACAGTGGAACGAGTCCATTCGTCTTCACTAGTCGTGGAGTCGATCCGCTTCGCTCGGAGACTTCCATGCTGCGTTTGATGTTGTGTGTCTCGACAGTGACTGTCTGCCTGCTGCCGAGTCAGAGGCTACAATCTGAGGACAAGCCCTCTGCGGCGACGCGATTCGTCGACCACTCGCTGCTGATCGCTCCGGAGTTGCCCTGTACCTGGCCCACGCATCCGTTCCCTCGGTTCCAGATCACGCACCAGCGGGTCATCGGCCCGGACTCGCCGTACAACATCGACACGCTGTTGATCGATGGCAACACCGGGACTCAACTCGATGTTCCGCCGCATTCGGTGGCTCGTCCGGAGTTGAAGCGGGAGAAGTCGGGGCCGTTCGGTCTGTCGACCACCGACCAGATCGAAGCGTGGCAGTTCGGCGGCGAGGCGTGTGTCGTGGATGTCCGCGACCTCCTCGATCAGGCGGGCAATGGCATCAGCCCGCTGGTGAAACCCCTGCACATCGAGCGGTTCGAGAAGCAACATCGCCCCGTCCGGTTCGGCGATGTCGTGCTGTTTCGGAGCGACTACTCCGACAAGTATTACCGCCCGTTTCCCGAGGGGCTGCGGTACATCGCCGATGTGGTTGATCGCAAGGCCCCCGGGTATCCCGACCCCGATCCGGAGTGCATGGAGTTCCTCGGCAAGCGTGGGGTCATGAACCTCGGCACCGACAGTGCGAGCATGGGACCGATGCCGGACCTCGCGGAGCCGACACACTACGCGGGGCTTAAGTACGGCATGATCTGGACCGAGGGGGCGACGAACCTCGGCGAACTCCCGCCGACCGGGGCGTTCTACATCAACCTCGGACCCAAGCACAAAGACGGCCCCTATGGAGCGGGCCGGGCCTTCTCGATCGTTGGCGGCGAGTTGCCGAAGAAGTTGATCGAGGCAGCCAAGGCCAAGCGGGCGATCGACCTCTCGCCGACGCTGGCTGCGAACTCACCGATCACGCATCCGGGGATCGGGACCGGCCAGCATCGACAGGTCTATTTGAAGATCGACTTCCTGTACTCCGAGTACCTCGATCTGTGGCACCATACCCATCTGATGGATGCCATGGCCGGAACGCACCTCGTCCCGCCGTCGTTCGCTCTTCCGCCGAAGGACACCCAGCCCGTCTACTCCCCCGAGGTCCGAGGCTGGCTGGCCGAGTACGAACAAAAGTACGGCCCGCGCGGAACGAGTTCGATGACCACCGACCTGGTGCCGCTCGACTGGACCTGCGGCTCGGCCCGTGTGATCGACGTGACCTCACTCGTGGGGAGTAGCGATAAGGCGAAATGGCCCGCCTCGCCTGAGATCACCGTCGCTTACATCCAAGCTGTGGAGACAGCGCACGGCGAGTTGAAGCCGGGTGATGTGGTGCTGTTCCGCACCGGGCATCTCGACACGTACCTGGACTGGGAGAGCCAGAACTCGCTGCTGGTGAAAAATCCCGTAGGCTGGAATGCCGTCATGATTGAGCAACTCAAGGCCAGGGTCTGGGCCGATCCTCTCTCCGGGAAGAGCGAAGGCTGGCCCGCCCCCGGTCCGGAGGCGATCGTGTACCTCAAGTCCAAGGGCATCCGCTGCGTCGCGACCGATGCCCCCGACCTCGGCGGGGTCGACCCCCAACGGGCCTTGATGACCTACTGGGCGCTCGGGTCGAACGAGATGGTCGGCGTCGAGTTCCTGCACCACCTCGGCAGCTTAGACAAAGCCCCGCAGGCGTACTTCCTCTTCTCCGCCCTCAAGATCCGAAACTGCCACGGCGGGCCGGGCCGGGCGATTGTGTTGTGGTGATTGTTGCTGGTCGCAGGTGATGCCAGCCAATGGTTCGCAGAGGCAGCTATTCCGCACCATCCTTCACCCAATCGTCCAAGTTTTCTCGGTAGGCGAATCGACTGTCGAGACCGACGATGGCTGAGGAGGCTGGCTCCTTTGTATTCTGTGGAAAGCTTAGGCGGAACCGTCCGTGCCAGAGATCAGGCACGCCTGACCTCTCGCGTACTCGGTGTTCAGTAGGTCAGGATGACTGAGACTCTCGCTCCACAACTCCCTTCTCTCACCGAAGCCACACGCACGTGGACAAAGGTCGCCGCCCTCAGCTTTGGCGGACCCGCCGGACAGATCGCGGTCATGCACCGCATTCTCGTTGACGAGAAGAAGTGGATCTCCGAGGAGCGGTTCCTGCACGCCCTCAACTTCTGCATGCTGATCCCCGGTCCCGAGGCGCAACAGCTCGCGACCTACATCGGCTGGCTGATGCACGGGCTGCGCGGGGGGCTGATCGCGGGGACTCTGTTTATTCTGCCGGGTGTGGTGTCGATTTTGGCGCTAAGTCTGATCTATGCGGAGTACCAGCAGACGGTGGCGGTGCAGGCTCTGTTCTTCGGACTCAAGCCCGCTGTGCTGGCGATCGTGTTCGAGGCGGTGTTGCGGATCGGCAAGCGGGTGCTGAAGAACAACGCGATGTACGTCGTGGCTGCGGTATCGTTCATCGCCATCTTCTTCTTCAGTGTGCCGTTCCCGGTCCTCGTGCTCTCGGCGGGGATCGTGGGTTACATCGGCGGCAAATTCGCACCGAATCGGTTCATCGTCCTCAAAGGGCACGGTGGGAGTTCGAGTACCGGGGATATCTCGGACCTGCATCTGGCTCCGGTCGCGCCGTCGTGGAGGCGGAGTTTGCGAGTGAGTGCGGTCTGCCTCACGCTGTGGTTTGCTCCGCTGATCGCGCTGTACTACTGGCTCGGTCCTGATTCGGTGTATCTGCAACAGGGGCTGTTCTTCAGCAAGGCGGCGGTGGTGACG
>JANOKO010001115.1:0-2003 GCA_031419335.1 Planctomycetota bacterium | reverse complement strand
GCGCGAAACTCCCCGGTGTACTCGGCAGGTCGGAAGCGATCTTGAGTCAGCACGAGCGACGGTGTCAGCGGTCGCCCCTCGGCATCGTAGACATCGACCGGGAACGACGGCGAGGTCAATGCCTGGAACTGTTCATTCAGTACGCGAATCCGCACCGGAATCGTCTGGCCGAGATCAAATTCGCGGCTGTCGAGGACGAACATCCCGCGTTGCAGGCCGCGCTTCGACCGACCTTCGGCCAGCTTCCGCGTCAGCTTGATCCAGAACCGGTCGTACGCCTCTTCTGAGATCGATCGCAGCCGCCAGAACTCGGGGCTGCCGAGGTAGAAGCTGTTGCCCTGGCCGTAGCGTTGGCCCGCAATCAGTGGGGGTGGGCCGTCTGCGCCGCGGGCGAGTGGGTCGGTGAACTCAGCATAGACGGTCACGCCGCCGCGCCGCCCGCGCGTGGCCTGTGTACGGTAGAAGCCGGAGAACTTTGACCAGATCGACTCCTTCGCCGGGTCGTCGTCGAGCTTGAGGAACTCCGCCGCCTTGCCGTCCTGGGTCAGGTCGATCGGCCACGCCTGCTTGGCCGAGTCGCGCAGCGTGGTGCCAGTGGCGGAGTCATCGACGATGACCGGGCACAGCGTGCGGACCTTGTTCCACTTCTCATCTTCGGACGACAGCAGATACGTGTACGCATCCCCGGCGATGAAGGCGATCCCGCCCCCCTCCCCGGAGACCCACTCGTCGATCCATGTCTGCTGCTCGGGCGTGACCTGTGTCCAGTCGGCATCGAATGCCAGCAACACGTCATAGGCGAACAGATCCTCGCGCTTCTCGGGAAACTTGAACAGCAGGTTGTCGGCGTCCTGGCTGATGCCGACACGCCCCGTTTGCAGCCAGACATCGACATCGATCGACTTGTGCCGGAACAGCAGGTTCTTGGCGAAGATGTAGTCCCGCATCGGCCCACCGGCGACGATCAACACCCGCGTCGGGCGGTCGAAGACGTTGACCGTCCTCGCTTCGGAGTTGTTGTCCATGCGGCTTTCGATGACCTCGGCCCCGGCTGCCACGCGGATCGTGTACTCGAAGGCCCCGGCCTCGGTGAGTGCGCGCGAGAACTGGACCTCCTGCGGCCCGGCCCCGTCCACCACGGGCACCGATTTCGTGTCGACCACAATCGGCGAGGCATCCTGGGGCCCGCGCTGCAGAAGTTCCACATTGGCATTCTGATTCGAGAGGCCGCGCGTCTGCACCCAGGCAGTCAGTTCAAAGGCGTCCCCCTTGGCCACATCGGTCGGCGACACGATCTTGAGGATCGACAGGTCGACCGGCGGGGTCGTCCCACCGACCCCGATGGCCATGAGCTTGACCCCGTGCTGCTTGGCGCGGGCGATGGCGGAGTCGGGGCTGCGACCGACGTTATTGGCTCCGTCGGAGACGACGATCACGCCGGAGAGTGTGCGGCCCTTCTGCTCGGCGAGTACCTTGTCGACCGCATCGCCCAGCGCCGTCACGTTCTTGGCAGGTTTGAGCCACACGTCCCACTGAGGTGGTTGGACGGCCTCGCCGGGGGAGCCACCACTCGCAGCCCCGGTCCACGGAAACCGGTACAGCGGCCCGACCAGATCACTATCAAACGTGAACACATCGACCGCATGCTGCTTTTGCAACGTCTCGATCAGCGGGGACTTCGACAAGAATTCCCGCACCGCCACAGCCCGTTCCTTGACTGCGATCCCGGAGCGAACATCCTCAGCGGGCTGCTTCATAGAGGTCGACGTATCAACCAGGATCGCCACTTGCGAGGGGCGGAACGACTCGCGCTGCGTCCGGATATGCGGGTTCAAGGCAATGACTACCAGCACCGCGATCGTCAACACTCGCAACCCGCCGAGCCACACCATCCAAAACGGATTCCGGTCTCGCGTATCCCGCCGGGCCATGAAAATCGCCCAGCCCGCCGTGACCAATAGCCCGACCAGCACCGCCCAATCACCGGTGCTGTACGGCCAGTC
>JANOKO010001114.1:0-3137 GCA_031419335.1 Planctomycetota bacterium | reverse complement strand
TGGACGGCCTAGAAAGGCAGTCCTACGGGGAGCCTCTTTTGACCCATCTGCTCTAAGCGGCCAATCGAGGAGCCCCGGTGAGGGCGACCTCGGGACTGGTCGGCGATTCGAAGACCTCCTCAGTGCGAATCACGGAGACGGTTTCGACACGTTGTTCCTGGGGGACTTCCTGGTAGCTCAGGACATTGACATCGGGGATTTCGCGGAGCAGCAGTTTTCGCAAGGGGCGGCGCAGGCTGTGGTCGACCACCAGCGACACCGGTTGATGCTTGAGGGCCGCCGTGCGCAGTGTTTGTTGAGTCTTGCGGATGAATTGCTCGAGCGCCTTGGGAGGCAGGACGACTTTGCGGTCCTTGGTCGAGTCGCGGAGGCGTTGTTCCAGGGCCGGATCAAGCAACACCGCGCAGATGACCCCGCGCGGATCGCGCCGCCGCTCGCAGACGACCCGCCCGAGGTCCTCCCGCACACGATCGGCGAGTTCTTCTGCCCCCTTCTGCGTCGCCGCGTGATTGGCGATCGACTCCAGGATCAGGACCAGTTCCGTCAAGGGGATCCGCTCGGCAGCCAGCAGAATCAGCACTTGATGCAAGACCGACATCCGAATCAGTTCGGGCTTGATCTCGTCCACGACGGTCGGGGCGAACTGCCGCACCGTCTCCAACATCGTTTTGAGATCCTCCCGGCTGATCAATTCGTGGCCATGTTGTTTGAGGAGTTCCCCCAAATGCGTGATCAGCACATTGATCGGATCGACGACCGTGTAACCGAGGGCTTCCGCCTGGCGACGGAGATCTTCTTGAATCCACTTGGCCTTGAGACCAAAGGCGGGTTCGCGCGTCGGCTCGCCGGGCAGCACCACGTCACCCTCGGGCGGGGCGAGGGCCAGCCAGTGGGCGAGGCGGAGTGTCGCGCGACCGACTTCTCGACCAGCGATCAGCACGCGGTATTCCTCGGGATCGAGTTCGGTGTTGTTGGTGATCCGAATCTGCGGAATCCAGACTCCGTGGGTGCGGGCGAACTCTTGTCTCAGGGACGTGATTTGGGCGGCGATCCCCTTCTCTCGCTTCTGGATCACCAAGGGAATCAAGCGAGCACCGACTTCGATGACCGAACGATCCGTGGCGAGAAACTCTTGGAGTTGAATCGAGTCTTTGGCGGCATCCGTCGGGGCCTCCTCGACGGGAGCGGCGGGACTGGCGGTCTTTGGCCGCTCGACCGATCGCAGCCACCACAGCAGCCCGCCCGACAACAGGAGAAAGGGCAACTTCGGGAGCCCTGGCGCGAGGGCCAGCGCCCCGACAAGGATCGCGCCCAAGCGCAGGCTGCGAGACTGTTTATTGAGTTGTTCACCTAGCTCTTCGCCGAGGTTCTGTGCCGATCCGGACTTGGTGACCAGGATCCCCGACGCGGTGGCGACGATCAGGGCCGGAATCTGCGAGACCAGTCCATCGCCGACGGTGAGGACCGAATAGAGCCGGATCGATTCGACAATCGACAGTCCGTTAATGACTCCCGAGGCCACGCCGCCCAGCAAGTTGATGGCGGTGATCATCAAGCCCGCGACGGCATCGCCCCGAACAAACTTGCTAGCCCCATCCATCGCTCCATAGAAATCGGTTTCTCGGGCGAGTAGTTCACGGCGGCGGCGGGCTTCGGTATCGTTGATGGAACCCGCGTTGAGTTCTGCATCTATGGCCATCTGTTTGCCGGGCAACGCGTCGAGGGTGAACCGCGCGGCGACTTCCGAAACACGGGAGGCCCCCTTCGTGATGACCACGAACTGGATAATCACCAGGATCAAGAAGATCACCAGTCCGACCACCAGATTGCCGCCGATGACCACGCGGCCAAACGCCTCGACAATCTTGCCACCGGTGCCCTCAAGCAGAATGAGCCGCGTGGTGGCGACGTTCAGCGCGAGCCGGAACAGCGTCAGCAACAGTAACACCGAGGGAAACGCGGAGATCTCGAGCGCGCTGCGGGCACTCAGCGAGACGACCAGCAGCACGAGCGTCATAGCAATACTAGTCGCCAATCCCATGTCGAGAATGATCGCCGGAACCGGCACGATCATCACGAACAATACGCCGATCATGGCCAGCGAGAGCAACGCATCGCTCTGCGGAAACCAGCGAACAGTGGTGGTGGGGATGGGACCGGGCATGTTGTTTTAAGACTGACAACTGAAGACTGACAACTGACAATTGACACGTGCGTTACCGGGGCATGAAGCTGAGGCTTAGGGCTTTGAGCAGGACGACCCAACCATCGAGCAGGACAAACAGCAGCAGCTTGCACGGTGTCGAGATGACGACCGGCGGCATCATGATCATGCCCAGGGCTGTGAGGACCACAGAGACCACGAGGTCAATCATCAAGAAGGGCAGATAGAGGCAGAACCCCATGATAAAGGCGGTCTTGAGCTCGCTCGTGACAAACGCGGGAACGAGCACGCGCGTGGGGATCGCGCTCGATGAGGTTTCCGCAGGCAGATGGGCCAACTCGAGAAACAGGCTCAGGTCGGCCTGTCGGACTTGGTTCAGCATGAAGGCCCGGAAATGTTGCTCGCCTTGATGCCACGCCTCCATGGCCATTAATTCGCCCTTGAGGTAAGGGCGGACCGCATCCCGTTCGACAGCGTCAAAGGTCGGCCCCATGACAAACGCGGTGAGAAACAACGACAGCCCGATGATCACGGGCGTCGGCGGAATCTCCTGTGTGGATAAGGCTCGGCGAACGAAGGAGAGCACGATCACGATCCGCGTGAAAGCGGTCATCATGACCAGCGCCGTCGAGAGCAGGCTGAGCGCGCCGAGGAACAGCGCGATCTGCACCGGGGAGCCTTGCATCGCAGTCGGTGCCTGCAGCGTCTGTTCCGTCAAAAGCTCAATGCTGGTCGGCATACATCCTCCTGGAGCGCGTGCGTGTCGGGTACGGGGCATCCATGCGGGGTGGGTGTTTCAGAGCGGCTTGAGGGAATGGGCGGCGACAGTCTGGGGCCTCGTCGCGGACTTAACCGCTGGCAGGATCGCTCGCACATCTCCGGGTGCATTCGCCAATGGGCGGTACTCTGCCCCCTCTCCCCCGTGAGCGACATCCACTTCGCAGGGAGACATATTGCGGGGGAGAGGGTGGGG
>JANOKO010001113.1:0-14523 GCA_031419335.1 Planctomycetota bacterium | reverse complement strand
GCCAGCGGCCTTGGCGATTACGCAGATGTTGAAGCTGCTGGCGGGGCTGGATATCAAAGAGCGGACCAAACCGCAGTCCGGGGGGATCAAGGCGCAGCACCACGACAACAAGTACGAGATTCGGATTGATTCGACTCCCGTTCCCGGTGGTGAGCGACTGATCATTCGGTCCCGAAATGTCAAACAAAACTTTGAGACTCCGGATGAGCTGGGGTGGAGCGACGGACTCAAAGACAAGATTCGGGAACTGGCCTCGCAGAAGAAGGGCATCATTATCGCTGCCGGAACGCCGATGTCTGGTGTGTCTTGCGCAGCGTTTGGTCTGCTGCGCTCGATCGATGCGTACCTGTTCAACATTTATTCGTTGGCAAAAACTGGCAAAGACATCGCCCATGTGGCTGAGTTCAAACCGGAGGAGGGGGACACTTTTCAGCAGACGATGGTCCGTGCGATTCGGGCCGAAGGCGATGTGCTCTTCGTACCCCCCGTCCGTGATAGTGGCTTCGCCACAGTGATGCTGGAAGAGGCCGAAGATGCCTGCTTGATTACCGAAATGACCGCCAAGGACTGCGCAGACGCCATCGCCCGGTTTGTTCAACTGGCAGGCGATCCCATCAAGTGTGCTGAAATGCTGCATGGTGTCATCAGCCAGAAGCTGGTGCGGTTGTTATGCACCAGTTGCCGCCAAGCCTATCGCCCGAATCCGAAGCTGTTGCAAAAAGTCGGCTTGCCTCCCGAAACGAAAGTGTTGTACCGGGCTCCCAAGCCGGATGAAGAGGAAGAGGCCGACGAGGACTACGAACCCTGCGAAAAGTGCGGAGGAGTGGGGTACTTCGGTCGGACTGGAATGGTCGAGTTCATCACGATCTCGCCGGGAATCAAGGCCGTCATTGAAGCGGGGGCCGATCCCGCAAAGTTGCGAGAACAGGCCAAGAAGGAGCGGATGCAGTCTTACCAAAGCGACGGAATGCGGCTGGTGGCCGCTGGAAAGACCTCACTGGAGGAACTGCAGCGGGTGTTCAAGCCGGCTCCGTAAGGGAGGGAATGACAAGCCGTTTTGGGTGTTGGTCCACCATTTTGGGGTGCCGTGCCGCCCGTGGTAGGCCGACAACCACTCTGGAAACCACGTCAACACGAACATCGCAGAATTGTTCTTTGCTCTCATCATACGGGGCCACTACGGTCTCTCCCATTCGATGAACAAGCCAGGCCTGCACCGGTACGGTGTCGAATTCGAGTTCAATTGGAAACATTGGAAGTGGACCGATCACATCCGCATGGATGCTGCGATTTCCGCGATGGGCGGCAAGCGAATGGTGTACGAACCACCGGCGTGGAAAGACGATCGGCTGATTCCGCCGATAGCGCACAGCGTTCGATTGTCGATTTTTTTCAGACTCGGTTTGACCCAGACTTCCTACCGATAGATACTTGCGGAGGAGAATTGGTAACTCGTCGGATCGGAATTCCACGTGTCCCTGGAAACTGCAACCCTGCACCTCAAAGGCAACGTCTTCTTGGACGATTTTGCCAAGGCTGTTCAGTACCTGCATCTGCTGATGGACAGTCTGTCGAAAGATGTCGAGAAAAAGCGGCTTGATTGGCGGGTCGATGGTCTTGAAACCGGCAGTGCGATCATCACTCTTGAGGCATTGCACGGCTCAGCCGTTGTGAAAGCGTACGCCAAGGTCGGAAAACTCCTGCAAAGAAATCAGCCTCTCCCATACAGCGAGAGCGTGCGTAGTGCGGCACAAAAACTGTGCGGAATCATGAATGGACGGATCACCTCGATTCGGTTTGAAACGCGGGAATCTGATGCGGAGGTGTACCCTCATCCTGAACAGCGACCCGCACATTCCGACTTGGTTCACTCGTTCGGTGCTGTGCAGGGAAGAGTGCAGAGCATCTCCAATCGTGGACGACTGCGATTCACGATCTATGAATCGCAACTGGATCGTGCTGTGTCTTGCTACCTTTCAGAAGGCTGCGAAGACGTGATGCGGAATTCTTGGGGGCAACTCGCCTCCGTCGAGGGCATGATCAGTCGTGATTCCGTGACCGGGATGATTACTGCCGTTCGAGAGATCGCCCCCAGTGGCGTGCGACTGGTGCAAGCCTCCAAGTACACATGGAAAGATGCCATTGGCTGCTGTCCCGCTCCTGCCCACTCTCTGCCTACCGAAGATTCCGTTCGGAAATCTCGGGAGCGTGGGATTACTCCTATTCCAAGTAAGAGAAAGGCGGCAAAGTGAAAAAGTCGTCCAACGCAGCCAAGCCAGTGTACTGGGACACATGCGTGTTCTTGGAACTCATTGAGGGTGATGAGTCTCGCCGACACGGAATAGAGGCTGTGCTGTCTGAAGCCGAAAAAGGCAAAGTCCACATTTACACCTCAACTCTCACAATCGCTGAAGTCACGCATGCCAAGTCGGAACGAATGAGTCACACGCTCGACAAGGATGTTGAGGACCGAATCAATGCGATGTGGGATGATTCGTCAGTTTTCATTCTCGTCGATGTCTTCGTCGGAATCGGTTTGGACGCACAACGGATCGTGAGAGACGCGATCAAGATCGCAGCAAAAATAAGTCCACCAGATGCGATCCACCTCGCCACTGCCGTTCGCTTAGGTTGCAAAGAATTTCACACGTTTGATGAATTCAAGGGCCAAAGAGACAAGATTTCCAAGCTGTTAAAACTCAAGATCACAGAACCGACTCTCCCGGGGACGTTGCAATTTGGACGCAAGCAGAAGAAGCCCTGAATTCTGCAAGGAAGCTGTCTCCGGTCAGCGGTCAGTGTGGACATCAGTGGAGAGCGGAGAATGAGAAATGATTGATGGCGACCTCCCGGAAGAGATCGCCCGTCAGATGGTCGCTGATGACGCTGCTGAAGGGGAAACCCTGTGGATGGAGCGGACCGCCCTGCCTCCCAAGTGTCTTACTGTTGCTTTGTCATCGGGATCGTTACTTTTCGACTTTCGAGCTTCGGCTTTTTGCTTCTCAATCCTCAACGCCCCCCCGCCCATGACCATCATCGTCCAATGCAGTTGCGGGCGAATGCTGCGAGCCCCGGACCAGATGTCAGGGCGGACCGCACAGTGCGTGTGTGGGAGTTCGGTGACACTTCTCAAGGACGAGAGCCCGCGCCAGTTTGATGTCCTCGAACCGGAATTGGGCGAATCGGAGTTGGACGCCGAAGAGGCTCCACGAGTGTTCCGACCCGTCCCCAAAAAAACCAAAGGGAAATCCCACTTCCGCAGCTCACAAGGACGCAATGTCGAACGTGGAGACCCTGATGACGCGGCACCGCTCCCCCTCCCTTCACCCGGGAAGCGCAAGAAGCGTCGCACGGACAAGATCACCTCGCTCGAACGCAAACGGCAACGCAGTGAACCCTTTCTCGGCGGAGTGATTCGGAGCCTCCGCTTCCCCTTGCGCACCGAGAGCCTGATCACAATTGCAGTCATGGCCGTAGCCTATGGCGGCTTTACGTCCGTGGCGGGTTTTATGCCCTATGCCGTCCTGGGTTTTAAGGCGCTGATCATCATGCTACTCGGGACATTTCTGATCCTGGGGTACTTTGGGTTCTTTCTGCTCCAGATCTTTCGATTGGCCTCCATTGATGAGGACGACCTGCCTCTGACTCTCGAATTTGATATGGACCTGATTCGACAGGATCTGTGGATCTGGCTCGGAACGCTGTGGTGGTGCGGCGTACCCTTCGCAGTCTACTGGTGGGTGTCGGGGCCAATGGGTGAATGGGCCAGAACCCCCGGAATCATTCTGGCGATGATCGGGTTCTGTCTGTTCCTGCTCCCGATGGCACTGATGTCGACCGCCCTGCATTTGACCGTTCTAGCAGCCAATCCGTGGGTGGTCCTGCGGTCGATGCTGCGCGTACCGCTGGAGTATCTGGCGACCTTGGGAATCTTCGGCGTGCTGTGCTCCACCGTATTCGCCATCGGTCGGGTGCTGCCTCCGATTCCTCCGGTGATCCCCATCGTGTCACACGTCGGGCGCTGGATCTTGTTGTTCTATGCGCTAACCGCGTCGGCCTATGGATTTGGTAATTTCTATTACCGTAATCGCCTGAAAATCGGCTGGTTCGGTGAGCTACCCCGGCAGATCTGAGCCGCCTGGAAATCTCAGCTCTGTTACATTGCTTTGGCTCCGCCCTCGCTTCGCCCACTTCTGGATTCCGCCGATGCCTCTGCTGGATCGATACCGCAAGCAGACACTCTTTGCTCCACTGGGGACCGCGGGGCAATTGCGACTGAGTCAGGGGAGTGCGTTGATCGTCGGTTGCGGAGCCCTGGGATCGGTGATTGCCGAGAGTCTGGTCCGGGCGGGGGTCGGACGGGTGCGGATTGTGGATCGCGATTTTGTGGAATTAAGTAATCTCCAGCGGCAGGTACTCTACGACGAACACGATGTCGCGGAACAACTGCCCAAGGCCGCCGCCGCCGCCCGAAAATTGCAACTCATCAATAGTGAAGTCAGTGTGGAGCCGGTGGTGGCCGACGTATCCAGTGACAACATCGGTTCGCTGTCTGAGGGGATGCAGGTCATCGTCGATGGGACCGACAATTTCGAGACGCGGTTCCTCATCAATGACTTGGCCTTTGAACGTGGCATCCCCTGGGTGCATGGTGGATGCGTCGGTTGTCATGGGCAGACAATGGCGTTCCTTCCGGGCCGCACGATCTGTTTTCGCTGCCTCATGGGTGGCGTGCCGGAGCCGGGAAGCGGGGAGACATGTGACACAGCGGGTGTGCTGGGTCCAGCCGTGAATGTGATTGCGTCGTTGCAATCGTTGGATGCGATCAAGATTCTGGCTGGACTCGCGGAGTCGATCGAACCAGTGCTGACGGTGGTCGACCTGTGGGAGGGGACGTTTCGCCGCCTGCAAGTGGGGGCACTGCGTGACGAAGGGCGGTGTACAGGTTGCTTGAACGGGGAGCGGCCCTGGCTGCACGGAACGCAGTCTGCTCGCTCCGCCGTGTTGTGCGGAAGGAACGCGGTGCAGATCACGCCCCCCGTGCCGATGCTCATGGGATTGGACGAACTGGAAGCGCGACTGGCTGCCAGCGGGCGAGTGACTCGTAATCCGTTTCTAGTGAAACTGGAAGCTGCCGATTCGGAAGTGGTCCTGACCGTGTTTTGCGATGGTCGGGCCATTGTACAAGGAACAGAAGACCCGGGAATCGCCCGTAGCGTTTATGCCCGCTTTGTCGGGATGTAAGGCTGCCAACGAGTACAATGATCGTTCCCAGTTTGCGGATCAGGACGACTCAGCGGATGCGTAGTGCTTTCACGACGATCACTAAACTTCGTTATTTCAACTCGCGGGAGAGTTTTGACCTTGCTGGAATCGCTGGCGAACGCATGTTAGGGTGGAGTGGGGGGTTCCGATCCGTAGTTCGCGGTCAGGTATCCCGTCTGTCGAATGCCATGCGTCGAGCCCTCGATGGCGATCAAGATTACATTGGATTCATTTCTGGCAGTCATCAAGCGGAGTGGCTTGCTCTCGGACGAGCAGCTGACCTCCTCGTTGGAGAAATTCCGCGCTGCCAAAGGAGCGATCACCGATGCCAAGCCGTTTGCTGAGTTTCTTGTCCGCCAAAAGAGCCTGACTGTCTGGCAAGCTGAAAAAGTTCTCCAGGGAAAACACAAGGGATTCTTCCTGGGGCGATATCGACTGTTGTCGCTCCTGGGAAAAGGCGGCATGAGTTCGGTTTACTTGGCCGAACATACCGTGATGAAACGGCATTGTGCTCTCAAAGTGCTGCCCGCTAAACGAGTCAATGACGCCAGCTATCTGGGGCGGTTCCATCGCGAGGCTCAAGCGGTTGCGGCACTGGACCATCCGAACATCGTGCGGGCGTACGATGTCGACATGACCGCCGATGCCGGAGTGGATATCCATTTCCTGGCCATGGAGTTTGTCCAGGGAAAGAGTCTGCTGGAAGTGGTTCAGGAACAGGGGCCAGTCTCAGTGGCGGATGCGGCTGAGTATGTTCGACAGTCCGCTCATGGATTGGATCATGCACACCAGGCAGGACTGGTGCACCGCGATGTGAAGCCTGGCAATTTACTCGTCACACCGTCCGGAGTCATCAAGGTTCTCGATCTGGGATTGGCCCGTTTCTTTGATGATGAGGACGCCTCGCTGACCGTACAGCACGACGAGAAAGTCCTGGGAACAGCGGACTACATCTCGCCGGAACAGGCCATCGACAGCCACAAGGTGGACCGCCGCACGGACATTTATAGCCTGGGGTGTACCCTCTACTTTCTGCTGTCCGGACATCCGCCGTTTAATAGTGGTTCGCTCGCCCAGCGGTTGATCGCACATCAGACCAAACTGGCCCCTTCGATCACCGCTGACCGGTCCGATGTCCCGGCAGCCTTGCAAGCCATCATGGAAAAAATGATGGCGAAAAAGCTGGTCAATCGCTACCAGACGGCTCAAGCCGTGGCTGACGCGATTGCACTCTGGCAGAAGCAGTCGACGGTCGCCCCGGCCAAACTGACTCCGGCCCCCCCATCGAATCCGGCCAAACCGCTGGCACCGGTGTCGGTTGCCCCAGTTCCCAAACTCAAGCCTCAGCCCACTTCCAGCCAGACCGCCGCGCCGCGCCCCCCCATGATGCCGCCGACCGGATCCGGTGTTGGCTCTGCCGTGAAACTCTCGGGAAGTGTTCTCCGGACACCCGGCGATTCGGTGATGGACAGCTCCGACGTGGACGCCGCCGATCCACTCGGCAGCTTTCTGGCGGGGCTGTCGAGCCAACACGATATTGACATTCCCGTTGCTCGGACTCCGGCAGTCATTGATACCCTCGCTTCAAGGAGTTCGTCAAAAGCACTGGCTCAAGCCGCCGTTGATACGGCGACGTTGAGTGACTCTCCAACCGAAGCGGTCGTCCACACTCCGCCTGCTGAAGACGCCGGGCCGGAACTTCCCCTGTGGGAGCAAGTCTTCGATCCGTCGCTCCTGGATTTGGAATCGCTCGAAGTCGAGAATACCACGTCCTCAGATGCTCTTTTTGATCTCACCCCAGCGGTTTCGCCACCCGTTGCGTCAAGCCGTCCCACGAATCCAGCCCGTCCCGCTCTCCTGGTCAAGCTACTGTGGCTGGTTGTGGGTGGGTGCTGCCTGGTGGTGCTTGTCCTCTTCGGTTGGTACAGGTGGGGGCGAGAATCGAACCTGCCCACCATTGCACCTCGCTCCACGCCGTCAAAGGCCCTGCCCGCCGCGGATCTGGCTGTGATTGATGTGGGACCGCAGGGTCACTTCACCACGATCAACCAGGCCATCACATTCGTCCGCGAGAACTTTCGTCCGTTGGGATCCCAGGAAGCCCGCACGATTCGGGTCGCGGGGGGCTTTACCTACCCCGAGTCGATTCACATCGTCAGTGGGGGACGCACCCATTTCCCCAGAAATGTCACCATCAAAGCGGTCGGCCCCTCCGTGGCCGTGATCCAAGGGGATGGCACCCATCCGGTCATTGATGTTCAGGAGGTGGAGTCACTAACCCTGGAAGGGTTCCTGATCGATGCCCAGGGAGCCGATCTGGCGGTGCGCGTCGCTGGGTATTCTCCCTCGGGAAGATTGATCTCCCTCCAGGTTCAGGATTTCAAGCAGACAGGCGTTCTGTTGTCTGATGTCGCAGCCCAGACAGGCGAGGAGTTTCAAGTCCTCGGACTGTCAATTCAGGCCAATGCTCCGACAGCCACCGGAATTCGTTGCCAGTCGGAGAGCGGAGGAAACACGGTGTGTGTTCAACTGACGAACTTGCGAATCCGTGGCCCCTTGAAGACCGGCATTGAAACCTCGGGAACGTTCTGGAAATCAAGAATAGCGGATTCCGGAATCACACAGTGTCAGGTCGGGGTGCGTTTCAGTGGTGGCCTGCTCGATGAGGTCTCCCTTATCAACAACACGTTCTCTCAGAACGAACGCGGCATGGTGTTTACGAAACTGCCCGAGCCTGACAGCAAGAATGTTAAAGTGCTACACACTCTGTTCAGCGGGAATATCGTGTCCGATGCGACTCTCGAGACCGGCGACGCCACAGGGTTAGCCAGCCTGATTCTGGCTCCGGTCGATGGTCGTCGTTACAACCGGACCGATCGGAAAGAGGCCGAGCCACAGGCTCTCGACCTGTTTTCGGGTGATGGCCAGCGCAATGCTGCGACGACGTTTATGTCGAACACCCCCACGGACCCCCTCTTTCTGAAACCGAATAGCCCCGAATTGATCATCGCAGCACCAGCCGCCGGGGCGCAGGGGTATGTCGGGGCCGTCTCTCCTTGATCCGGATGTTGCTGAAACTTCAGCCAGATAACGGCACGCCTTAACCCCTCTTTCGAAATCTTATACACCATCTGCCCTCTCCAATTCGGGGCCTTTTCTCCACAAGTCCTGTGGCCTTTCAGAAACATGACGCCTGTCTCAAAAACGTAAACTACGTTTGGGAACTGGAAGTGGTCGGTCCTCTCCAGTACCTTCAGTGGGCATTCCGTCGGAACTCTCGTTATGTCGCGAGAAAGTGTGACTGAACAAATCGGAAATGTCGCTCTAGTCCAAGAGCAGCTCTTGGACATGCTGCGCATGGCGGGCAACGATGTCGCGCCACCGCGCCGTGAAGTCCCACCACCCGTTGTCGAAACAGCTCCGTCGGCTCCCGCCGCAAAAGTCGCCACAGCTCCTCCCCGGCCAGGCACCGGCTGCCCCAAATGCGGCTCCGAAACCTCCTGGGGAACCTCGAGCTGGTGCCCAGACTGTGGTTATTACCCCAAGGCTGGCTTTGAAGGCTCCGGGATTGTCGAGGCAGAAGACGATACGCCTCCCACCCTGATATCGGTATTGCCCGCCTGGGTGGCACCGACGGCTCTGGGAGCTGTTGGACTGACCATCAGTTCCATCGCGACCAGCTTCGTATTTCACGACCCTTTGCAGCGTTCACTGGTGGCATTAACCCAACTGTTGTCCTTTGCGGGACTCACCTTTGCGGTCCACACACGTGCCTCGTTTTTAGCGATCAAGGAGGGACGGGGTTGGATGGCTTGTGTGAATCTCAGCGAAACTTGGTCGCTGATGATGAGCAAGATGCCTGCATCAAAGACACTCATCTTCTTGCTCGGCTGGGGACTCTCCGGGATCGGCACCTCATTCCTGATCGGATTGGATGTCGACATGATCGCAGAAGAGGTGGCGAAAGAGGTCAAAAATAACCCCAAGGTTACGTTCGCTGACATGCTGGGGGCCATGACCAAGGTCACCAAGAAGGCGTTTGGTAACAAAAACGTCGCGATGGAGGCAGTCGCCCAACTGACTCATGCCATGGGAGGGGCCACCGGCGGTGTCTCGGGAGAGGCAGGCGCTACGGACCTGGAAGGAGCCATCGGAAGTCTGGCCGGGACCACTAGTTCGCTCGTGGATGAGGCCACCGACGGCGGACCAGCCACTGGCGATCTCGAAGGTGCGGTTGGCGAGCTCGCGGGAACTGCCAACCAGCTCACGGAAGATGCCCCTCCCGAGGGGGGATTGAATGGTGCGATCAGTGGCCTGACGGGCGAAGGTGCTGGCTTGACAGCAGAGTCTGACCTGCCTGGAACCGAAGCAGCACTTCCGGAAAGCACAGACCCGGGAACCACAGAAACCCTGGCCAGTTTAGGGGGAAAAAGCAATCCATTGGCGACTTCTGCGAAGTCCGGAGTTTCACCATCCGCGTCACTGCCCAAACATACTTACGACTATTGGATTTACGGGTACACCACAAACCCGGATGGAGAAATCCGTTCTTTCTTACTCGCATCCACCGGGGGGACGGGGACTCTAAGATTCTCACAAAAGTTTGGACTCGAAGGACTCAGTTCTAAACAACTGGCGAAGCTCACTGAGCAGCTTAAGCCTTACCGAAGCAGCCAGGCGGCCGTGACCTCTCCCTACGGTGGCAAGTGGGTCAAACCGGTGGCCAAGTGTCGCGTCACCCATGAAGGACTGAATGCCGATTCGCGTCCGACCAACCCCACATTTCAAAAACTCGTCTTGCCGTGATGGCAGGACTTGCCGGTCGGGGCCTGGAACTGACGGACCCCTCGGCACTTTTCGCCGTCAATCCCCCCAGAGAATCGATTGGCTTCCACGATTCCTGATGCGGTGAGCTACAAGGCCGCGAGCTGCGATTACTGAAACTGCCCGCGTGTGGCTCGTCCGCGCGCATCGATCAGGGAAGGTCGGTCCGTGTCTCCTCAATATCAACCTCGACAGCGGAATTGGCTGGCCCGGATCGGGGTCTGGTGCGGCTCGACTTCGCTCGCATTCCTTGCCGGATGCGTGGACGCTCCGGAACCGACGACCAGCGAGACCTCGACACAGGTCGATCCGAGCTTGCTCCATCCGGTTCCTGCGGAAATGGTCGCGACGCCCGCCGTACTCGCTGAGCCGACGCCGACTCTGGCCGATGACGATGGTTGGGTTGCAAGTCCGACCCCAGTTCCCCATTCGACTGCAGCTTCACCCACTTTGGCTGAACCGTCTCCCACAGAATTGGCAGACGGACCGAGTCTGATTCCTGGAGGACTGGGATCTGTTGAACAGACCACATCTGCAACACCCGCAGTATTCCCGACCGCAGCCGAACCGACACTGGCGGACAACCCCCCGCAGCAAGTGGCCCTTGAACTCTCCCCACGGGAACACGCGCGGACTTCAGAACATGGTTCCAATCCCAAACCGCTGGAAGTCGTGAGAGCCAAGCCACTCATTCTGATCTCGCCACGCCCCAAAGCTCCACTGGCTGAATCGGGTGGTTCCACCGAACACCATGACCAAGCCTCGGGGCATCGGCCCGCTGTCGTACTCCCCCCCTCCCTGGCTGCCGATGCCGCACTCTTGTCCGCGTTGAGTGTGAAACCACCTCATGCCAAGCCCCATCTGGATGATCCAAGTCCGGCATTGGCTTCAACCAATTCTCAGCTCGTCAACCCGACGCTGCCGACACCGATGGGACAGAAGCCCGTGCCTGCCACGGACTCTCCAGGAACTTCGAATCCTCCTTCCCCCAGTACACTGTCGACTGACACCCCTCCCGAGGGATTCAGCTCGCTGTTCAACAACCAGGATCTCACGGGTTGGGAAGTCTACGACGGAAAACCGGAGTCCTGGCAATTCCAAGACGGCACTGTGAGCTGCATCGCGTCCGGCGGGGGCTGGTTGCAATCACTCGCGTCGTACTGTGACTTCGAACTTCGATTCGAGTACCGCTTGTCTGCGGGCGGGAACTCGGGTGTCTGCTTGCGATTCCCCGGGCAGGGCAACCCCTCGTTGAAGGGACTGGAGATTCAACTCCTGGATGATCGGGCGGACAAATACCAGAACATCCAGCCACAACAAGCAACCGGCAGCCTGTACTTCGTTTCCGCTCCGAAGATCCGTGACGCCGCCCTCGCAGCGGGTGAGTGGAATCGCTGCACGCTGCACTGCGTCGGCAATCAATTGCAGGTTACGATCAACGATCAATTGGTGAACGACATCGACTTGTCCGCAGCGAAGTCGGAAGGGGTCTCGAAGCTGCGGGCGACGACCCGCAGTCCGATGGGTTCGTTGGCGTTACAAAGCCATTCGACTCGAGTCGATTTTCGCCACGTCTATCTCCGCGATCTCACCCAGGCGATGGAATCGGGCGTTCGTTGGCTCGACCTGACGGAGGGGACTGGCGATCCCGTGCCTGCCGAAGCCAAAGTGACTGTTCACTACATCGGATATCTCAGTACGGGAAAAAACTTCGCCAATAGCTTTGAAAAAGAGAAACCCGTGACGGTCCCTCTGAAAGATGTCATCCCTGGCTGGCGCGAAGGGATTCCTGGAATGAAGGTCGGGGGGACACGCCGACTCGTCGTCCCCGCGGAGATGGCCTACGGGGCCAAAGGGTTCAAAGCCATCGTGCCACCCTTCGCCACTCTTGTGTATGAAATCGAACTCACCGCATTTGAAAAACCGGAGGCGACTTCGATTCCCCAGAAGTTAGACGCAACGACCACAGCGGAAGCCGGAACCGGCGAGATCAAGTAAGCACCGGGGATTGTGCTGCTGTGCCAAGGCTAACCGCCGCCCACCAACGTGACGATCTCAATCGTGTCTCCCTCGGCAACGGGAGTCTCCGCATGCTTCGTCCGTGGGACCAGCTCGTAATTTCGCTCGACCGCCAGAAATTTGGGGTTCTTCCCCCATTGGACAAGTAAATCCGCGATCGTCAGACCTGCGTCGATCGTCTGTTCCATTCCGTTGATGTTGACTCGCAAGACTCTCTCCTGTTCCACTCCGCTGAGCCTGAAGTCTGCGGGGGACATTGTTGCCAGTCAACTCACCGGTCGGATATCGTCACTTTTCGAATGGTGGTCGTTCCCAACGACATCCATCGATTTCCACCCGGTTGTCACTCCTCTCCCAGGTCTGCCATGCGTATCGCTCTGATTGGTGCCGCTGGCCAACTGGGCACAGACTTGCACCGGCAACTGAGTGGAGAGGTTGTTCCACTGACTCATGCGGATGTTGAGGTGTCAGACTCCCACAGTCTTGCGACTATGCTCGACCGGGTACGACCGGACATGGTGGTGAACACGGCAGCATACAATCTCGTGGACAAAGCGGAGACCGATGTCGAGACAGCGATGGGAGTCAATGCCTGGGGACCAAGACACTTGGCTCTTGCCTGTGCCCAGCGCAAACTGACGCTGGTGCATGTGAGTACCGATTACGTCTTCGGTCTTGAAACCGGTGTCTGCTCGCCCCGCCGCGAGATCGACCTTCCCGGACCACAAGGGGTCTACGCGACCAGTAAACTCATGGGCGAATACTTCGTCCGCAGCCTGTGCCCGCAACACTTTGTCATACGCACTTGTGGTCTCTATGGACAGGCTGCCACGCAAGCGAAGGGAAACTTTGTCCTCACCATGCTCCGACTGGCGAAGGAAAAGTCCCAGTTGCGCGTGGTGGCTGATCAGCGGTGTGTCCCTTCATACACGCAGGATGTGGCGGGGGTGATTGCCGCTCTCGTGAAGACTGAGGCTTATGGACTCTACCATGCAACCAACAGTGGCCGATCGTCCTGGTTCGAGGTCGCCAGCGAGGCCCTCCGACTCGCAGGCTTAACCACTCCCATCCTCCCGATCACCACAGCGGAGTTCGGGGCTCCCGCGCTCAGACCAGCCTACAGCATCTTGGATTGCTCGAAAATCCAGAGCGTCACGGGCCTCGTTCTGCGTCCCTGGAGGTCAGCCCTGGCTGCCTACCTGCAAGAGATTCGGGGCCTCGCTGAATGAATGCCATCCCCAATTCCCTTCTGATTGTTGGCTGCGGCTTCCTGGGATTGCGCGTCGCTCAACTGTGGCAAGGCCAGGGCGGTACGGTTGCCGCAGTGACTCGCAGTCCCACGAAAGGGGCCGAATTGGCCTCGCGTGGGGTGCAGCCAGTGATCGCCGATCTCATGCGTCCGGAGACGCTCAACACTCTACCGGCGACTTCGTGTGTGCTGTACTGCGTGGGATACGACCGCACGAGCAGTTGCTCGAAAGCCGATCTCTACATTGACGGCCTGGCGCATGTGATCACAGCTCTCAAGGGGCGCATGGACCGCTGCGTCTACGTTTCGAGTACCAGTGTATATGGTCAAGACGACGGGAGTTGGATCGACGAGACCTCCAGCACCGAACCTACGGCCGAGGGCGGGCGTATCTGCTGGACCGCCGAGCAGCAACTGCGCCAGCAAATCGAAACAGCGACAATCCTCCGGATGAGCGGACTGTATGGCCCAGACCGCATGCTCGCCCGTGTCGAGCAGCTGCGCGCCGGTGAGCCGATCGACGGCAATCCGGAGGCCTGGCTCAACTTGATCCACGGGGACGATGCCGCGCGGGCCTGCGTCGCCGCACTCACCGCCCCCCACCCGGGACCGGTGTACCTGGTCAGTGACGACAGACCAGTGACTCGACGCGAGTACTTGAGCGCCCTGGCCGAAGATGCCCGCGCTCCCCAGCCACAGTTTTCCGTTCGCCCGACTTCGCAAAACATGCCACAGGGGCTCAACAAGCGGTGTCGTAATGATCGCGTCAAACGGGAGTTGTCCTTGGAATGGCTCTATCCGACGGTCTTGTCTAGTTTTGTCGTGAGTGTGGATTGAGTCCGATGGGCACTGGCCCAGAGACTCTGCGGACTCCATCAATTGATGAGTGGATGAGTTTTACTGAATAAGACGTGGCGGCGAACGTGGCGGAGCGCTTGCCCTCTGGTTCTGAGGCGAATCCCAGAAGCACCATCCGCCTCACGCCTGACGCTCGCCAGAATGGCGGGATGGCCAGACATCGCTTTGAATGTCTGGGTGACGCAGGAACAAAAGGGATTGAGCGGCGAGCCTGCCCTCTGTAGCCTCTTGTTGTTCCACAACCCAGACGACGGATGGGGCCACCAGGAGTAGAGCTGTGTCAACACTTAATTCTGGGGTCGGGAGGG
>JANOKO010001112.1:0-3677 GCA_031419335.1 Planctomycetota bacterium | reverse complement strand
CGCTTCTGGGCTAGATAGTCGCTCGACTCGCAGATCGGGCCGACGATGTCGGTCGTCTCGCAACCGGGGATTGATTCCGCTTCGTAGTCGGTCGGTGGAGCGACCAGGGCCTGGACCGGCCAGATGCGGTGGAAGGCGTCGTACATGGCGGGTCTGATCAGGTCGTTCATCGCGGCGTCCTGAATCACGAAGAGCTTGCCCCCCTCGCGCTTCGTGTAAATGACTCGGCTGATGAGGACGCAGGCGTTGCCGACGATCGACCGGCCCGGTTCGAGGGCCAGACGGCAACCGGCCTCTTGGATCAGAGGCACGATGACCTTGGCGTACTCGCTGGCGGGGGGGGCCTCGTTGCCGCGATAGCTGAGGCCGAACCCGCCGCCGAGGTTGATCCAGTTGGTCTTGTGTCCGTGTGCCCGCAGTTGGCGAACGACATCGGTGGCCTTCTTCGCCGCTTGCAGGTACGGATCGGTCGTCATGATCGGCGAACCGATATGCATGTGAATCCCGCGCAGTTCCAGATGCGGATCGGCTAGCACCTTCGCGGCCAGTTCGTTGTGCCGCTCGATGTCCATGCCGAACTTGTTGCCCTTCTTGCCGGTGGTGGTCTTGGCGTGCGTCTTGCCGTCGATGTCGGGGTTGAGCCGCATCGCGACCGGGGCAGTTCGGTCCATCGATTGAGCCACAGCCGAGATCGCGTCGAGTTCGCCTTCGCTCTCCACGTTGAACATCAGGATGTTGTCTTCCAGGCCCTGCCGAATCTCGGCATCCGTCTTGCCAACACCCGCGAACACCACCCGCGTCGTATCTGCTCCGGCCTTCTTCACCCGGAAGAGTTCGCCGCCCGACACAACATCGAACGAGCTGCCCGCTTCGTTGAGCAGCTTGAGGATCGACAGATTCGAGTTCGCCTTCACCGAGTAACAGATGACCGGGTCGACCGCAGCGAACGCGATCCGCACGGCGTTCAGTTCATGCAGCAGCTTGGCCTTGGAGTAAATCCAGACCGGTGTCCCAAACCGCTCCGCGATGTCGGCCACATGAATATTCTCACAGCACAGCTCTCCAGCACGGTATTCGAAGGGGTTCATCGCAATCTCAGAAGGAGCCGACCCCACTCAGCACTGGCAAGCGGGCAAGGCGAATTCTATCGATTCCCGGTCGGGCGGGAATCATGTCAGGCTCTGATCGCGATTCACGAATTCACGGTCGTATTCTGTTGAGTGGCTCGATCCGAGCATTTCAGGCCGGTCGTCGGAGTGGAACTCACCTTCCAGGCAGGCGACTCGTCTGACTTCTTGCTCTCTAACGATGCCGACGCTTCTGCTGCCAAAACACCTCATCCTCCTACAAGTCCTCACGATTTCGGGGATTCTGGGCAACATTGCTTGTTCCAGCTCCCACACGGCTCTTAAGGGGCAGGTAAGCTGGTGAAGCTCGGCGAGTCTGTTAAGCTGAGTGAACGTTGATGCGTGGAGTTCCGGGAACACCGGTACAGGAGTAAATCATGCGTGGTTGGATCGTGTTGAGTTGTCTGGCTCTCGGGCTGACATGGGGTGCGGCTCAAGTCTCGGCACAGGCCCCTCCGGAAAAGCCCAAGTTCGACCAGTTGATCGAAGGGAAGACCAAGGTCACGGGGATGTGGACGCTGTACCACAAGGACCAGTTGCTGCTGGCCGAGATCAAAGCGGAGCACCTCGGGCGGGACTTTATTGTCCTTCCGACCATCGCTCGCGGGATCAGTCAGGTGCCGATTATTGGCGGCATGTCCTGGTCCACCGGCGACGACGACATGCTGTGGAACTTCCGCAAGGTCGATGACAAGCTGATGTTGCAGCGTCGCAACGTGCGGTTCAAGGCCAAGCCGGGTAGTCCCGAAGCCTCTGCCGTCGAGAAGGCGTATTCAGACAGCGTGCTGTTCGCCCTCCCGATTATGGCGAACGGACCGAGCGGTGGGATGCTGGTGGATCTGACACGTGTCTTTATGAACGACAACCTCGATATTGGTCGGGCGATGGGAGGCTTCCTATTCATGGCCGACCGCTCCACGTGGGCCAAAGTCAAGGGGTTCGACGAAAACGTCGAGATCCAAATTGCCGCTGTCTATAGCTCAAGCAACCCGTCTCAAGGGTTCGACACAGTACCAGACGCCAAGGGGGTGCAAGTCAACATCCACTACAGCATCAGCTTGCTGCCTGCCGTCGGAGCCAACGGCTTTAAGCCGCGCGTGGCCGATGACCGTGTGGGGTACTTCCTGAGTGCGGTGAAGGACTTCTCGGAGAATGGCGAAGAGGAGCACTTTGTCCGGTACATCAATCGTTGGGATCTGCGCAAAAAAGACCCCTCAATCAAGCTCTCCCCTCCGGTAAAGGCGATCAAGTTTTACATGGAGAAGACCGTCCCCGTGTTCCTCCGCCCCACTGTAAAGGCGGGCATCTTGGAGTGGAATAAAGCCTATGAAAAACTGGGCTATGACGGTGCGGTCGTCGTCGATCAACAGGAAGACAACGCCACCTGGGACCCCGAGGACGTGAACTACAACACGTTCCGCTGGATCACAGCTGAGGCCGGGTTCGCCATGGGACCGTCCCGGGTCGATCCTCGCACGGGACAGATTCTGGATGCTGATATCATCTTCGACGCCGGGTTCCTCGACTCTTGGAATCATCGCTGGGAGACGTTCACGGCACAGAGCGTGGCAGCACTGGCGCCCAACGCCACGCCCTTCATGAAGACACCGGAACCTGGCACTCCATTCACGCACCACCACGGCTCGGGCCATACCTGCACCTACTGTCAGGATCAGCAGTGGCAGATGGGCTACGCAGCCTCGGTCTTTCTGGCGATGGGTCAGGCAGCCGCCGATGGCAAGCTCCCCGAAGAGTTCGTGCATCAGGGAATGAAGGAAGTCGTGATGCACGAGGTCGGACACACGCTCGGTCTGCGGCATAACTTCAAGGCCAGTTCCTGGAAGACGCTGGCCGAGATGTCCGACCTCGACAAGGGCAAGGCCGAAGGGACGATGGCCAGTGTGATGGACTACGCCCCACCAAACATCGCTCCCGCCGGTCAGCCGCAAGGGCTGTACTACAGCCAAACCATTGGTCCCTATGACTTCTGGGCCATCGAGTATGGCTACGCCACCATCGAGGGCGACGAAAAGGCCGGTCTGGCCAAGATCGCTCTGCGTTCCTCAGAGCCGGGCCTCGATTACCTGACCGATGAGGACACGCGAGGCGGCGTCGACTCCGACCCGTTCTCGAACCGCTTCGACATGGGTAAAGACTCGCTGACCTACATCCGCCGCCAAGTCCAGGTCACCAACGAACTGCTGCCCAAGGTCGTTGACAAAGCCGTCAAGGACGGTCAGGGATACCAGCGCGCCCGCCAGATGTTCAGCCGACTCTTCGGCGAGCATTGGCGCGCGCTCGGATTCGCAGCTCGCTTTCCCGGCGGCATCTCGGTCTCGCGCGACCACAAGGGCACCCCCAATGGCCGGGCACCGTTCAAGCCCATCGACGCCGCCCAGCAGCGCGAGGCGATGACACTGCTCAACGAGTCGGCGTTCGGAGCACCGAAGCTGGATGGCACGCTGTTGAACTCGCTCGCCTCGACCCGTTGGAGCCACTGGGGGATCGACGAGCCGGGCCGTTTGGACTACCCGATTCAGGACACAGTCC
>JANOKO010001111.1:0-1261 GCA_031419335.1 Planctomycetota bacterium | reverse complement strand
CAAGACGCACAAGGTGAAAGCCACGTCGCTCGCGGGGGAGAGGGAGCCAGATACCGCCATTTGGCGAAAGCACTCCGCTGAAAGCCCCTCCCCCATGCGCCCCGGTCTCTCCCCCGGCATGGCCACCACGCTCCAGTGGCGGGTCACGCCCGAACACTCGATTCACCTTGCCGCCAACCAACGGCGGGGGGCCATCGTGTTCGCGACCCCGGCGATGGTGAACCTCATGGAGCATGCGGCTCTGGAAGTGCTGCGACAGTATCTCGAACCCGGCGAAGAGTCGGTCGGCGTCACAGTTCAGATTGAACACCTCGCCGCCACGCCCCTGGGAGCCATCGTCACCGCCGAGGCGCGTGTGACGGCAATCGAAGGCAAGCTGATCGACTTTGAGGTCACGGCCCGCGATGCCCTCGACCTGATCGGACGCGGCACCCATCGCCGGGCGATCATCGGCGTGGAGAAGTTCGCCGCTCGACTGCAAGAGAAAGCCGCGAAGCTCCCGGAGTCCGCCATGCTCCCTGTCCATATGACTCTGAACACGGGATCGCTCCCCGCGTTGACCACGTTGCTTGTCTCTCTCAGCGGACCGATCGCAACGGTCACGCTGAACCGCCCGCAAAAGCTCAACGCCGTCAACGTGCAGATGACCGCTGACTGGGAGCAGGTCAACAGTTGGCTGGCCGGGCATCCCGAGATCCGCGTCGTGTTCCTGACTGGGGCCGGGACCGCCTTCTGCGCCGGGGACGATGTGCCGGAGGTCGGCACGCTCGCGCTCGATGTCGCCCGCGACCTGAGTCACCGCCAGGCCAGGATGTACCTCGCCTGGGAACGCCTACCGCAAATCTTCATTGCCGCGATCCAAGGCCCGGCCTTGGGGGCGGGCTGCGTCGCGGCGTACTCGTGCGACTTCCGCATCGCGGTCCACGGGGCGAACCTGGGCATGCCCGAGATCAAGCTCGGTTGGCCCCCCGGCTATGGTCTGGCCCAACTGACCGCTCTTGTGGGGAAGGCCCGTGCTCTCGATTTATGCCTGACCGGTCGCCAGATCACCGCTGCCGAGGCCCTGCAATATGGCCTGCTCCACGAGGTCGTGCCCGCCAATCGCCTGCTCCTCGCGACCCGCGAACTGGCCTCCCAGCTTCTCGCCATGCCCGCTGAGGCCCTGCGAGAAACTAAACGCCTGATCCACGCCGACGAAGGCATCGGTCCCAAGCAGGCGTACCTCTCCGACACTGCCGGGTACATCCACTGCCTCGACGCC
>JANOKO010001110.1:0-1406 GCA_031419335.1 Planctomycetota bacterium | reverse complement strand
CGGCTCCTTGACCCGCTTGTACCACGCGACCGGCGGGTTGCCGATCACGGTGCCGGTGGCTGCGAGGAGTTCGCGGACGAGTTGGTCGTAAGGCTTGTTCGCGAGGAGGCTATCGCG
This sequence comes from Planctomycetota bacterium, assembly GCA_031419335.1. Taxonomy (GTDB): domain Bacteria; phylum Planctomycetota; class Planctomycetia; order Planctomycetales; family Planctomycetaceae; genus TH-plancto1. The sequence goes on along the minus strand of JANOKO010001110.1, from coordinate 1,289 downwards.
GACCCAGGCATGGAACGCGAAGTTGGAGATCGTATCGCTGGCGTCGTCGCGGCGGTTCTTCAGCAGAGCCGTCCACTTGTTGGCAAAGAAGTCGGCGTAGTCCGGACTCTTGAGCAGGTCATCAATCACGAGGTCGCGTTTGTTGGCGTCGGTGCTGGCGAGGAATTTTGCCGTCTCCTCTTCGGTCGGCAACCGCCCAGCGATGTCGAGCGAGACTCGCCGCAAGAACGTCGTGTCATCACACACCGGCGAAGGCGGGACCCCGATCACCTTCAGATTCGCAAAGACCTGGTCATCGACAAAATTCCGCGTCGGCGGCAACTGGTCGACCGGAGCCCCCAGCGGGATCGAGGCACTGAATACCGCCACCTTTCCTTGATACCGGACCATCACGGCGGCCTTCCCCGTGATGTCGCTGGTCTTCACCAAGCCGCGATCGGTCACCTCGGCCATGCTGGAGTCGTTCGATTAAAAGATAGCCAGCGGAGTCACATCGCGGGTCGTTACGTCCGAGTATTTGGCGATGGCGGTGAGCTGTTGCTCCGCTTGGCGGGCGATCGTGCCGCGTTCCGGTTGGATCGCGAACGAGACCAGTTCCGGTGTTCCCGGCTTGTCGGCAGGAGCCCCCTGCCCGATCCAGGCCCGCAGAATCGCATACCCTTCCCCCGTCACCGGCAGCCGCAAACCGCCCCCATGCGGCAACTGCCCCGAGGCCTTTTTGAGGATCAAACTCTGTTCGGGAACCGCCGGAGACAACCTCCGCCCGCGATCTTCCTTGGTCAGGTGCTCAAAATCCTCCAGCGGCTCAAACCCAAACAACGACAACTGAAACCCATTTCGCCCGCCCCCCGCCTTGGCATGACACCCGCCGGTGTTACACCCCGCCTTGGTCAGGACCGGCATCACGTCATTCGAAAAGCTAACGGGAACCTCGCCCGCATCAAGTACGCACGCCCCCAGACAGATCACGACAGCCACCCACCGCAGAGGGTGCAAGAGATTGAAAGACATCGGGTTGCGTTCAGGCATTTCCACTCCACAAGCATCGTTTGGCCGAAAGGACCGGGCACATCCCGTCTCATCTCGCCGATGCATCAGCCAAGTCTAATGCATTGCGGTACTCCGGAGTCAATGAATCATGGCGTTCTCCCCGATTATTCCTCACGCGGGCAAAAATGAACCGTCGCCACGTTCTGGCGAAACGTGGCGACCAAAGCCAATGCAGGGTCTGGGAGTCGAGATCTCAGAGCACATCGAGAGGCGTACGCCTCGCTCCCGCCACTCCCGAC
>JANOKO010001109.1:0-1499 GCA_031419335.1 Planctomycetota bacterium | reverse complement strand
CCTTGCTTGGTGGTCTTCTTCCAGAACAGAAGCATGATCAGCGATGGCAGGTTCGCCGATGCCGCGATGTTGAACGCCCACCCGACCAGGAACGTGACGTTGAACCCCTGGAACTGAATCCCCAGCCAGATCGCGATCAGGCCGACCACCACCGCTGAGATCTTCGCCACGCGGACCTTGCCGTTGTCATCGAGCTGCACGCCGAACCCGTGCGACATCAGGTCGTGGGCCACCGCGCCGCTCGCAGCCAGGATTAACCCACTGACCGTCCCGAGGACCGTCGTAAACGCCACAGCCGAGACAGCTGCGAACATCCACTCGCCGAAGCTGCGGGCGAGGAGCGGGGCGGCCATGTTGGAGTCGCTGGGGTCGAGGACGAGGCTGGTCATCGCGGCCAGCCCGATGTAGAGCGTGAGGATGTAGAACACCCCGATACTGGCAATGCCGACGATGGTACTGAGTCGGGCCGCCCGCTGGTCCTTGACGGTGTAGTAGCGGATCAGGATATGCGGCAGGGATGCAGTTCCGCAGAACAGGGCGAGCATCAGGGAGATGAAGTCGAGCTTGTCGATGAACTTGTCCGATTTGATTCCGGCGAAAGTTGGGCTGCCGCCGGGGACCATCAGGTCGGAGCCTTTCATGAACTTGGGGTAGTAGATCGAGACATTTGCCCCATCGTCATCCTTGAAAGTCTCGGTGCCAGTCACGATCACTTCGCTGTCTTGCAAAGTGGCCAGGTATCCCAGGGGCCCGATCGGCCCGGTGCCCAGTCGATCTCCAGGCAGTTTGTAGATCTCACCAACACGCTCGAACTCGACCTCTCCTTTTTTCTGGGGAAGACCGTTAATAAACTTCTTTCCGTCCACGGTTTTGGCCATCTGGCATAACACCATGTGTCCATATCCATCATCTTTTCGGACAACCAGTATCCCGCCATCCGGCTTCGGGAAACGAAGATAGGGTTTCGTCGCCCATTCGCCGTTTGCCTCCAGAGGTGGGGGTGGCTTCTGTTGCGTGGTCCGGCTGGCTCCATAGACATCAGCGGCCAGGCCGATGTTCAGCCCCCAGGAATTGATCTGCTTCATCTTGTCATAAGTCATCTCATAGTGGCGGACCCGATGGGTGGGATCATCGCTGCGGTGTTCCGCCTGAGACCGGTGCCCTTTGAACAGAATCATCCCCACCAGGATCGTACACAGAACCACCAGCAGCGTCCCCTTGATGAACTGCACCCACGTCGTACTCACCATCCCGGCGGTGACGACGATCAAAATCACCACGATGCCAACGACGATCACTCCCGTCGAGTGGTCGAAGTTCAGCAGCGGCTTGACCAGTGCCCCCGCTCCGACCATCTGCGGGATCAGGTAGAACAGACTCACCACCAGCGTGCTGATCCCGGCTGCGATCTTAATGCCGGGGGATTGGAACTTGGCATCGAGGGCATCCGCGAAAGTGAACTTCCCGAGCCGCTTCATCGGCTCGGCAATCACGAACAG
>JANOKO010001108.1:0-2329 GCA_031419335.1 Planctomycetota bacterium | reverse complement strand
CGCGATTAATGTGGGAATCTCGGTCTCTCGCGTGGGTGGAAACGCCCAGACGAAGGCCATGAAGAAGGTCGCCGGTTCGCTGCGTCTAGACCTCGCGGCTTTCCGCGAACTTGAAGCGTTCGCCCAGATGGGCACCGAACTCGACAAGGCCACGCAAAACCAGCTCGACCGCGGCAAGCGGATGATCGAACTCCTCAAGCAGCCGCAGTACGCCCCGCTGCACTTCGCCGATCAGGTGATCTCGCTCTACGCCGGTACCCGCGGTTACTTCGACCACATCGCCGTGAACAAGGTGGCCGAGGCCGAGAAGGTTCTGATCACGTTCATGAAGGACGAGAAGTCCGAAGTCCGCGACGCGATCATCAACACCAAGGAACTGTCGAAGGAAACCGAGGACGCCCTCAAGGCGGCTTTGGAAGCCTTCCGGACTCGGCCACCTTGTTCACGGCGATATGGTCGAAGTAACCCCGCGTACCAGCGTAGAGCGAGATCACCTGATCGGCGAAGTGCAGCGGGGCGTACTGCGGCTGCTTGAGGAGTTCGATCATCCGCTTGCCACGGTCGAGCTGGTTCTGCGTCGCCTTGTCGAGTTCGGTGCCCATCTGGGCGAACGCTTCCAACTCGCGGAACGCAGCCAAGTCGAGTCGTAGCGAACCAGCGACCTTCTTCATGGCCTTCGTCTGGGCGTTCCCACCCACGCGAGAGACCGAGATCCCGACGTTGATCGCGGGTCGCACCCCGGCGAAGAACAAGCTCGGCTCCAAGTAGATCTGACCGTCAGTGATCGAAATCACGTTCGTCGGGATGTACGCGGAGACTTCGCCTTCGAGCGTTTCAATGATCGGCAGAGCGGTCATCGAGCCGCCGCCCAGTTCATCGCTCAGCTTGGCAGCCCGCTCCAGCAAACGGCTGTGGCAGTAGAACACGTCGCCGGGATAGGCTTCGCGACCGGGCGGACGCCGCATGAGCAGCGACAACTGGCGGTAGGCGACGGCTTGCTTCGAGAGATCGTCGTACACGACCAGAGTGTGCTTCCCCTGGTACATGAAGTGTTCGGCGATCGCAGCCCCGGCGTACGGAGCGATGTATTGCAGAGGAGCGGGGTCGGATGAGGACGACGCCACGATGATCGTGTAGTCCATCGCGCCCGCAGCTCGCAGCGATTCGGCCACCGCAGCCACGTTAGCGGAACGCTGTCCGCACGAGACGTAGATGCAGATGACATCGCCGCCCTTTTGATTGATGATCGTGTCGACCGCGACGGCTGTCTTGCCGGTCTTGCGGTCGCCGATGATCAGTTCGCGCTGTCCGCGACCGATGGGGGTCATGGAGTCGACGGCCTTGATCCCGGTCTGGAGCGGTTGCTTCACCGGCTGACGACCGGCGATGCCGGGAGCCGTGAATTCGACCGGGCGGGTCTCGCTAGTGACGATCGGTCCCTTGCCGTCGAGCGGGTTGCCCAGTGGACCGACGATGCGACCGATGAGGGCGTCACCGACTGGCACGGAGAGCAATGCTCCGGTGGTCTTGACCTCGTGACCTTCCTGAATCTTCAGGTAGTCACCTAGGATGATGACCCCGACGGAGGTCTCTTCGAGGTTGAAGCACAGACCGCGTGTGCCGCCTTCGAACTCGACCATTTCGCCCGCCATGGCGTTCGAGAGGCCGACCACGCGCGCAATCCCGTCGCCGACTTCGATCACACGACCGACTTCAGCTGTCTGGATCTGTCCGCGAAAGTCTTCAATTTCCTTCTGGAGAACTGAAGCGATTTCGTCCGCCTTGAATTTCATGGACATACCTTTCCCGCAGCCGCTGTGTCAGGTTGGTGAGCCGGGTGGCTACCGAACCGTCGAAGATGGTGTCCTGCACCTGGATAATCAGACCCCCGAGCAGCGCAGGCTCGACCAGGGGGACCACAATCGGGTCGGTCGTCATCGCCGCTTTCAACTGAACTCGGATGGAGTCCAATTGCTCAGGCGACAGGGCGACCGCCGAACGCACCAACACTCGTTGCCGCCCGGAGCGGCGTTCTTGCTCCTGCGTCGCTTCATGCAGAATCGTAGCCAGCAGTTCGAGCCGGTCATGCTTGGCCAGCACGACCAGGAAGTTCCCGAGGAACTCCGAGCAACGCGGCTTCAGCGTCCGTTCCACGAGGCCCCGCTTGTCATCCAGATTGAGCATCGGAGACGACAAGAGTGACTCGAACTCAGGCTTCGACTGCACCGCATCCAGCAGTTCACGGAACTCAACCAGCGGTTGATCCACCCCAGCCGACTTCGCCGCATCGAGCAGCGCCACGGCGTACACCATGGCGATCGAACGCGCG
>JANOKO010001107.1:0-1440 GCA_031419335.1 Planctomycetota bacterium | reverse complement strand
GCGAAGCACTTCCAGCAGAGGGTCGAGTCCTGGAGGAAACCGTCTTCAAAGTTGACGGTCACGCATTCGGTCGAGCGTTCGCACCAGACGCAGGTTGCGTCCGGGTGCCAGAGTGTCAGAGTCACGTGCATGCTGAATTCTCTTTCCAACGAGAGGAGAGACTCACCCGGCTGGCGACAATCGCTCTGACCGGATGGTCTGCGGGAACGAACGGGCGAGACACGGGAAAGAGCGTGCTCACCGGAGAAGACGCACTCGGCGTCGAGCCTTCCGGAACGGCAGTCCGCACATTCGAGCGAATGCGCGCGAGTGGCCGTTCACTGGAGGGGATGGATCAATTCTCGGGGCAAATCGTGACGGCGATTCGCCCCTGGCAGTTCAGTCGTCGAGCTGCTGACAGGTGCAGTTTTCGTGAGGCGTCAGCTGCTTGTCGTCGAGTTCGATGAATCGATTCCAGGCATCCGCTAACTCATGGCTGATGTTCCGGTAGCGTTTCGATTTCTCCCATAAGCCGCTGGAGTCGTAGTCGCCTACCAGAACGACATGGTCTCCGGCCCAGCGACCGACGAGAGCATCGGGATTGGTCTCGAACGTGACATCACGGAAATCGCCACCTCCTCCTTCATCGCTCTTGCGGAGCAATAACGTGAAGATGGCACCCTGGGTATTGGCCGCCCATTCCCAGAGTTTGGCACCTCCGTTGAGGCACCACGGACAGACGACTTCTTGTTTCGACACGTTCACAGCCTTGAAGTATTGACCCATAGCAAAAGGGGGAAGGAAATTGAGTGGCCATCCACGCTGGACGACCGACTCCCAAGTCGACCGGCCCGGACCACTGCCGTCACAGCAGTTTTGACCAGTCGCATGGATCGATGACTCCTCGTCGGAGACGAAGTGATTGGTGGAGGAGAGTTCGAAACTGGATCGATGAAGGATTCGCAAAGCGTCGGAGAGGGGACGCCTTACGAAAGAGTGGGGACGGGCGGACCGAGGTCCGTGTGTCGTATCAGTCGGTGGTTCGGCGTGGCTGTCCAGCCTTGGATAACACTCGCGCGATCTCGACCCGACGTGTGGGGAGTCGGCAGGGCGACTCCCCAATCTTTGAAGTGACTATGCCTCAACAGCGTCCGAGCTGTGCGCGGCTTCGGCGTCGAGGATGAATTCCCAGGCACGGTCCAAAAGGAGTCGTGCCACGGGGAGGTCATCGCGACCGAAACTGGTCGTCGTCTTCCATTCAGCGCCGTCCTTGTAGGTGCGCTGGAGGCTCACCTTGTGGTACGTGATGTCGCGTCCATCGCTCTTCGCATGGTTGGCGAAGATGCTGGCCGAAACGCCGCGCGAGCGGAAGACTTTGACTGGCTTCAGAGAGGCTTGAGCTATGGTGGGCTCCTGGGCAGAAGTTGCCATAGTGAAAGGGGGGAAAGAAATGGGAACGTT
>JANOKO010001106.1:0-6900 GCA_031419335.1 Planctomycetota bacterium | reverse complement strand
CCCACGGACCTATCGTACGCCATAGGCTCCAACGAGAGTTGGGCCTCCCGAAGCGACGATCCCCGACAGCAGCACTTCTCGCAATGTGGAGGCGGCTCGCAGCACTCCATCTCGATCCACATCGAGATGCGTACAGGCCCGCAGCCGCTGGGGAGCGAGGGCGTTGATACGGACACCGCGTTCGGCCAAGGCGCGGGACACCTGGTTCCCCGTGGCGAAGGCCGGGTCGATCTCGAAGAACACGAGATTGGTTTCGATGCTCGACGGGTCGACGATCACACCCGGAATCCCCGCGATCTGCTCGGCGAAATCGCGAGCGTTCTGGTGATCGAGTGACAGTCGTTCGATGTGGTGGTCGAGGGCGTACAGACACGCGGCGGCAGCAAATCCGGCCTGTCGCAGCGCTCCGCCGAACACCTTGCGGGCTCGCCGAGCCCGCAGGATCGTCTCCTTCGAGCCGACCAGCACCGACCCCATCGGGCAGCCGAGCCCCTTCGAGAAACAGATCGAGACAGTGTCGCAACAGGCTGCGACCTCCGCGGCCGAATACCCTCGCGCCCGACAGGCATTGAACAACCGCGCCCCATCCATGTGGATGAGCAGGCCATGTTCATCGGACCAGTCGCGAATCTCGCGCAGCTGGTCCAATGAGTAGGTCGCTCCTCCGCCGATATTGGTCGAGTTCTCGATGCAAATCAGGCGGGTCGGGGAGAAGTGCTGGTTGCCAGGACGCAGGGCGGCTTCGAGTAGATCGACATTCAGCATCCCGCGCGGGCCACGAATCTTGCGACAACTGACGCCGCTCAACACCGCCGGAGCTCCGGCCTCATAATTGGCGATGTGTCCGGTCTCTTCGATCAGCAGTTCGTCTCCGCTGCGGCAATGCGACCAGACCGCCATCTGATTGGATTGCGTTCCGGAGCAAGCGAAGACAGCGGCCTCGGTGCCGAGCAAGTGGGCCATGCGGGCTTCGAGGGCATTGACCGTGGGGTCTTCGCCGACCATGTCATCGCCACAGACGGCCTCAGCAATGGCCCGCCGCATGCCTGGGACGGGCTGGGTGAAGGTGTCGCTACGGAGTTCGACGATTGGCATGAGATGATGGTTGAACGAAAGAGGGTTAGGAGGCAATTCGAAACCGAAATTCGAATGGGAACAGAGGCTACTTAGCTTGCTTCTCCGCAGCGGGCGTCGGGTGTTCGATAGCTGGCCAATAGGTTTTGAAGTCGAACTTCGGGCTGTTGTCGAAGTCGTGGCACTTGAGGCAGACTTTCTTCTCGGCCTGGGCCTTGGTGACGCGAACGAAGGTCCGACTGGCGGTGAGTTCAGCGGTGATCTTCCCGCCCGACTTCTTCCAATCGGTTTCGAGTTTCACGTGTTCACTCGCCGGGCCGTGGCAGTTCTCGCACTGGTTGCCGAGCAGGTGCGGAGTGGTCATGGCGTCGATGAATCCGTCCTGGTAGGGATAGGCATCTGTGGCATCCCAGCCGGTTGCATGGCAGCACAGGCATTCGGGGTCGTACGTGCGGTCGATCCATTCCTCCTTCTCCTCGGGGCGACCGTCTCGCAGTGATGCGGTGGCATTGGCATGGTTGCTGCCTTCCCAGACCTCATAGGCCGACGCATGGCACCCGGCACACGATTTCGCTCCCATGAATTGGTGCTCGCTCGGATGGGGTACGGAACGCATTCGTGTATCAGAGGTGGGGTTAAGCCACTCCTCCTTGAGCAACTCCTGGTACTGCGCCATCAATTCCCGAATCTTGGGATGACGACCAAATCGGTCCTGGTCGAGTTCGACTCGCTCGAACCGCACACCGACTTTCTCGCCCGGATAGAACCCGATCAGATTGACGTGCTTGCCCTTCATGCCGCTCACAAAGAATAGCGTCTTGCCAATGGTCTCAGAATCATTTCCCGGATCATCGGCCCCAGCTGCGGAGACGACGACATCAAATTCCGGAAACTTCGTGACGAGTTCTCGCGAACCTTCCACGCTGTCGTAGGACAGGAGCACGAGCACGTCCGGGTTCTCGGCCTTCATCAAAGCCAGCACCTGAGTCAGGGCGGCGACCGGGTCGGTAATCTCGATCTCGTCCTTGCTGATGAGCGAGAACTCCTGCTTGAACTCGTTGCCGAACACCGAGGTCACGGCGATCTTTTTGCCGCCGATCTCCAACACTCGATACGCTTTCGGAGTTCCCAGATCAGGGCTGCTTAACAGAACCACATTGGCAGCCATGAAGGGTAGGTCGAATCCCTCCTGAACATTACGGACTAAGGAGATCGTGAACAGCTTGGTTGCCGTCAGTTTGAGTTCCTCCGTCCCCAACCCCAGGACGCGATACCCCATCGAGTTCAAAGCATCCAGAATCATGTTGAACTTCAACACCGACTGCTGCCGATCAACGCGGGAATCTTCCAGCGTCCCCCCCGTTTCCAGAGCTAACACCGGCCACTTCTTCTCTTCTCGCAATTGTCGAATTAAGTCGGCACGTCGAGCGAGTCCGCCCGACTGCTTCGGAGAACATCCGCACGGCTCGATGTAGCCATGCTGCTGTCCGGTGATCGCGAGGACAAAGGCTGGTTTGGGCCAGTCAGCGACCACGGGGTCCAGCACTGTCGAGATCTCGGGATGATGAACTGGAACTGTTTTTCCTTCTGTCGGAAGGTGCTGCGCCGAGGACTCGGATTTCGTCTTCGGACCGGCGGATTCGGGCACGCTGGACTGCGCTTGGATCAGCGCGGAGGGGGTATGGTGACGCCAGAGGAACAGGAGCGTTCCCAGGCATGCTGCGAGCATCACGACGATGACCAACCAACCCTTACCAGATCGGTGAATCCTGCGAACGGGTTCCAATTTCGGTCGATCCATCGAGACACTCACAAGCCTGGAGTTGACGAACAGGACAGCCACGACTCACTCCGAGGCGTGGAAGAAAAAGGGCTTACTGCACGATGTAGCTGGCTTTGAAGACCAACTCTGGAACCTGCGGATGATTGAGCTTGAGGATCAACCCATCGGGGTGGTCGCTGGAGAATGTGGTTCCGGCGGTGATCCCCGGCTTCGCTTGAATCAGCAGGATGTAGCTATCTTTCTTCCCTCCCGTAGGAGACTTTTTCTGCAACGTCGCAGTCAGATTCTTAGACTCGGAGAGCACTTCTTTGAGTTGCAGATCTTCGCCAAAGGAGTCGAGGAACACGAACAGTTTGACCTCTTTGCCCTCGGCGGACTTGAGTCGCTTCAACGTGATAAGCGAGAGCGCGGCCTGATAGTATTCCCCATGAATCTTGATCGGTCCGGTACGCGAACCCGTCACATCAATTTGGTGGATCCCGTCTTTTCTGTTGAGTTTCAGTTTCACCCAGCCGTTGAAGGGGCCTACGGATGCGTTTGGCAGAATCTTCAACTTCACCGAGTAGCCCGAGAGCGGTTTCGGATTATTCGCCCCACCTGCAATCAGTTTTGCGATGTCCACAGGGGTCCAGGACAGACTCATCCACTCGGGATGACTAGCCTCGTAGCCATCGATTTTCAAGTCGCCAGCAGTGGGGGAAGCCACCGTCACTTCGCTCTCATGCTCCTTGTCCCAGGGGATGTCGCCGACCGCGAACTGGCTGGGATAGACCCCGGGATCGTCGAAGACGATCCCGTTAATGGAGAGGGTAATCTTGGGGTTGGTGGGATCGTTGGTCCAAATGACGGCTTCTTTCCGGAATTCCTGGCTCGATTCTTCTGGTTTCCAAGTGAGCTTAATGTTGACGGACTGTCCTGGTTGAACGGCCTGGTCTGTCACGTCCGGGATGGTGCATTTGCACTGAATGAATCCCTTGGCCACACGCAATGGTCCTTCGCCCTCGTTCTTGAAGACGAAATCGTGAGACTGAGTCCCACCGAGTCCCATCACTCCAAATTCAAAGTGTGTTTCTGCCACCACGACTTTGGGCTGTTTGCCGGGTGCTGAGAGATCAAACGGATTCGCGGGGATCGGGGAACCCACTGGGGGCGGTAATGGCGGAGGGACTTCTGGTTTCGCACCCCGCGCTGCGAGATACGCTGTCCCTCCGACTGCCAGCAACAATGCCAGAACAGTTCCCAACAGGGCTTTCATGTTCATGTGATGACCTTGAGATGAGACGAGTGAACAAAACCAGAACAAGCTGCAGGAATCAAGAACGACTCGAAGAGCCAAAGAATACACAGCTTCAGGACTTTCGGCACCTCCCATTCTATGGGCGGAGAAGTTTTGGTCAAACCGTGCATTCCGCGCAGCAACGTCTTGCCAGAACTGGAGTTGTTGCCCACACTGATGAGGTGCGCGGAGAGTGCCCGCCGATTCTGCGGCGGTGGAGGAGGTTCGAGTTGTTCGTTCGACTCCCAGGGACTCCCGGTCGATCTGTGAATTCACAGCGAGCGGCAGGTGGCGTGCGCGCGGGCTTTACGCTGCTGGAACTGCTATTGGTGTTGGCTGTCATGGTCACGCTGGCGGCACTCACCTGGCCGCGCATGATGCGGTATATTGAAGAGAATTCCCTCAAACAAAACGTCGAAACAGTCCGCCGCGAATTAGCCGCGACTCGGATTCTGGCGATCGAGAGCGGCCTGACCTACCAGTTTCGTTTCGAACCGACCGCCCAAGGGTTCGTGATCTTGCCCTTTGATCGCCCCGATATCGTGGCCACAGATGACAAGGCCGCCACTCCGACGAAAGTGAAATCGGTGGTCGGCCAACTCTCGACCGATAGCCAGTTTGAGCCCGCCCGAGACAAATACGACAAAAATCTGGGTGGTCAGCGCCTGGATGAACTCTGGCTGGCTCTGCTCAAAGACGGAGCCTTGTACACAGACACCGTCTGGTCCCAGCCGATCCTGTTCCGCCCCAATGGAGAGTCCCAGGACACCCGGCTGGTCATTCGAGACAAGCACGGCAACACCATCGAATTGAATGTGCGCGGATTGACCGGAGGAGTGCGAGTCGAGCGGATGCGCCGTCCAGAGGTGCAACCATGAAGCGTGCGGTTCGAAGTCACTTCAGTTCACCCTCGCGCTCCGGCATGACCCTCCTTGAGGTCGTCATCGCGTTGGCCTTATTCTTCGCGGCGATGGCTGCCATCTCCGAAATCCTCCGCATGGGGAGCGAGTCTTCGGTGAAAGCCCAGTTGCGAGCCGAAGCGTCCCTGTTAGGGGAATCGAAGCTGAACGAAGTTGTCGCGGGCATCGTGCCGCTAACGCCCGTCGAGCAGCAGCCCATCGACGGCGATCCTCGCTGGACTTGGTCCCTCACTGTTGAAGATGACACCGATGTGACCATCAAGCGGCTCATGGTCACGGTCAACCATTTGAACTCCAAGGGCAACTCGGACCATGAGGTCAAGTTCGCCCGGCTGATGCGAGATCCCACTCTCTTCCAGTCCTCGGGAAGCAGCGAGTCAGCTCTCGAATCGATTAACAGCATGCTTCCCCAATGATGCCTTCCCCTCCAGATTCGATTCCTCTCTGTTCGATGGACATTCGGGTCCGCCGTCGCCCACGCGGTTCAGTTCCCCCAATGTGTGGCGCACGAACGGGATTCACCCTGATCGAGATCCTGATTGCGCTGAGTCTCAGCATCGTGCTGATCTCCGCGATTTATTCGGCTGTCTCGTTACATTGGCGATACGCGGAGGTCGGGCGGGCACGGATTGACCGAGCGCAGGTGTCGCTGGCCGTGTTGCGACTGCTGTCGGAGGATGTCGGATCGGTGATGTTCACTCCGCCGTCCAGCACCACCCAGGAGGAAGAAGAAGCCGCCGAGGCGACGACCTCCACCGGGGACACCGCGGCGACATCCACCACCGAAGAGACCAACACCACGACCGACTCCACGCAAGCAAGCCTCGGTATCGTTGGGACGGCGGATCAACTGCAACTCGACATCAGTCAGCCCGCTCGAGAGGATTTTGTTCCCCCGGAATCCAATTCCCCGTCGGCGACCACGCTGCCTGTCCGCAGCGACAACGTGCGGGTCACGTGGGGTCTGGTCAGTCCAGCCTCAGCTGAGGCTGACGACAGTGGTCGCCGGTCGCTCACGGTGAACCCAGCGCTCGCTCGGCAAATCATGGATCGCTTGCGCGGAGTGGTCGAGGTCGAGGAAGACACCCAAAACCAAGTGGCTTTTGCCGATGCTTCGATCCTCGCACGAGAAGTCGTGTCACTCCAATTCCGTTACTTCGATGGTTACGCCTGGGTGGAAGAGTGGGACAGCGTCACGATGGAACGCCTGCCGCGTGCCATTGAGGTGACCCTCGGTTTCATCAAACCAGACGACAAGCCCGCTGGATCGCTGAATCTCCCCGGCCAAGTCACTGTCATTTCGATCAAGCATGTGATCCTGGTCCCGGCGTCGTCCCCTGTTTCGGGAGCAGAGATATGAGGAGATCCCCGACTCTCAACACTCAACGGTCCCGTCACGGCAGCGCCCTCCTCGTGGTGCTCATCGTCGTTGTCCTGCTGACCCTCGGGGCCTATACCTTTCTTGATTCGATGATCCTGGAACGTCGTGCTGCGGACTTCTCGGCCCGCACTGCACAGTCCCGGGCACTGGCCGATTCGGGCGTTGAGTTCGCAGCTGCCATGCTTGGCAACCCCGCCGATTTAGAGACTGAGAACATTTATCACAACCCGGAGGCGTTCGCAGGAGTCACGCTGCTGGAATCATCTTCCGACACGGGTCGCGGGCGGTTTACCTTGGTGGCTCCGGTGGAGAACGACACGTCTGGGCGACAGGTCAGGTACGGATTGGTGGATGAGTCCTCCAAGATCAACATCAATGCGATTTCTGCAGTCGACCTGGATGAGGATCAGGCGCATACCCTCCTGATGGCGATCTCCGGCATGACCGATGAAGCTGCGGATGGCAT
>JANOKO010001105.1:0-2518 GCA_031419335.1 Planctomycetota bacterium | reverse complement strand
CAGGAACAGCCCCAGAGGAAGCGTCGCCATCGCATGAGCTGGAGACACGTGCCCCAGTGCGAACAGTGCCGCCGTCGTCCAGACTCCGCGTATCAGTCCCCACCTCTGGATCAGCCCTTGGCCAATGAGGCCGCGAAACACAAATTCCTCGCCGACCGCTGGCCCCAGCGCAATGGCCACCACCAGAATCGGATACGAGACCTGAAACGACAGCGATTGCACGACCTGCTGGGTATCCCCCGCAGCCAGTCCGAACCACCCTTGGCAGACTCGGTACAACTCACTCGACAGAATCGACAACGGCAACACGGCCCCCACAATCAGCAATGAATGCCGACCACTGGGTAACTCCATCAGCAGGTGAGTTCGCCAGTTGTGGCCCATCCTCCATGTCACGAGCGGAACCAGTAATAGCGCGGCACCCAGCGTGGACACTCCCATCACCAGAAAGCTGCGGTCAAGTTCCAGATCAAGAAACAAGTCCAGCATCCGCTGCTGTGAAAGGCTCTCCCACCCCAACACAGACAGCGCTATCAAAGCTAGAGTCAAACAGACGGCGACCCCCTGAGCCAGTGCATACGCTCCGGTCCAGAGTACGGCTTCCCCACCAGATACGGGACGCAAAATGCAAACACGGCTGACCGCCGATGGGTCAATCTTTGGCAGGATGACATGATCCGACATGGTGGCTCCTCGTCAATGCGCACCGACACACCCAGCCCGCCAATTCGCCGAATCACACCTACCCACTGTAGGACCGAGGGAGCAGGAGCGTCAACAGCGGTGGCTCACCTCCACGGCAACGCCGTGTGTGCGCCTGGTAGTCTGAGTGAGTTGCAGGGGGCATTTCTCGACTTGGCATGTGGATGCCCTGGGATCGGACGAGGACGCGATTCACTTCGTGTGTGAATCCCTCCGCGGCTCGCTCTTCCGCCCGCCTAGCGTACCAACGGCGAGCTTGCAGATACTCGCGACTGGCCGAGTGGTCGAAGATGACTTCTGCGGGCAAGAGGGGGCTACCGCTGCGACTTCAGTTCCGACCACGACACGCCCTGGATGGGTTCGCTTCCCAGTCGGCGAAACGACGGTCCAACTCCTCGGCCCAACTGTCATCCAACACCTCGCCCACTTCAGGACTCAGGCTGTCGAGCAATTCCTGAACGACTTTCGCACGCTCCCCTTCGGCCAGCTTGAGGGCGTCTCGAACGATTGTTTCTCGCGGTGCGATCATGGTCACGTCTCCTAGACGATGGCAGTACTGCGGTAATTCAGTCTATCAGAGGAACCGTGCCACTCCCTATGGGGCTTGCCTGAATTGGCAATCTGGCAATCTGGCAAACTCTTCGCCGCGACTCCCCGCGTTCGCGTGAAGTCTGTTGTCTCTCCAGATTTCCAGCGATGTCGTGTGGAACAAGCCTGCTTTGAGGCGCTGGCCCACCCTGTGCGACATGGCACCGCCAGATGGTGGGCCAGCGCCCAAAGCGGCGTGTCCCACCCCGCTGCGTCCTCACGACAACCAATCCTCAATCCGCAAGCCGGGAATCCGGTTGAAGTCATTGGTGTTACGAGTCAGCAGGGTGGCGTCGTTGGCCAGGACGATACAGGCGATCTTCAAGTCCATCGTACCGACGCGGATACCCGCTTGTTACAAGGACTCGAACTCGTCCACGACGGCAGCATTCCAGGCGAGGATGTTCCATGCGCCGTAGAAGTGGAAGAGTCGTTGAAAACGACTGTATCCGTCGATTTGGCGACGTGGATCGTGGATTCGACGAATCGCCGCCATCCAGCCGCGCATGTTCTCTTCGACGGTAATGATGGTCGTGGCGTAGGGTTCCGTCGCAGCGTCGAGCCGCTGCTTCAGCCGCTGTGCCGCAGCCGATGTCCCCCTCTGGTACTCGGTCACATGGTCAGTGTCGAGGACGAGCATCAGGGTTCCTCGGCGTTGACTTGATCGCGAAACTCACGACCCAACCGGACGACATCCTCGAACTCCGGGTCGTCGGCAAACATGCCGAACGTTTCCGGCACGCTCCGCAGCGGACGCAACGGCTTGATCTCCCGTCGCAGTTCGGCGACTTCACGCTCCAACTCTTCCAACTTCTGTTCCAATTGCTGTTGCGTCATGGCGGGTTGCTCGCGAGAAATGGCGATTCCTGTGAGGGCCGAGTGGCACGGACATCGCTGGGATGTCAGGGTGACGATGGCACAAGAGGTCATCTGAACTGAGTCCATTCTGCTGGGCCTCTGGTGGCTCTGCAACTCAGACGCATAAAGCGGCGTCCGGGCCACCCCGCCAAAGCCATCGCGGGCAAAGTCCACATGCACGACCTGCACGCCACGAACCTGCACCAACTCGGCCTGAACCACGAGCAGCTGACCTACCGCTACACCGGTCGCGATTTCCGCCTGACCGATGTGCATGGGCGTGTGACGCATGAGGTGCTGGGGAACGTGGGATAGGCTTCCAGCCTGTCATGTTTATTGGATCACGCCACCGCGCGGTGGCGTGATCCAA
>JANOKO010001104.1:0-3886 GCA_031419335.1 Planctomycetota bacterium | reverse complement strand
GCCACATGGCCGGGAGACAGAGAGTGGGCTTTACCGTCCGCTTGACCATCCAGGCGATCTCATCCCACCACGCGACCACACCCTCGTCCAGAAACCCCGTTGCCAGAAAGATAATCGCCGAGAGACCGACCTGTTGGAGCGCCGGGAACGCCACTTCGTAGTTGTCCCGATATCCGTCATCAAACGTGATCAATACGCAACGGCGTTTCGACCCTGCTCGTAAGACATCGGCAAGATCGGCCACTCGAATCACATCGCAGTCAGTCTTCAAATATCTCAGTTGAGTCTCGAACTGCTCGGCGGTGGCGCTGAACACCCCGGAATCGAGCCCGGATAGCTCGGGATCACCGATACGGTGATAATTGATGGTGACCAAACCCTGCCAGCGGTCCAGCTGTCCCCACCAACGATGAACCCCCAACAGATCACACGCCTGGATCGCGAGACGGCGTTTGTTTTTGACGAGTGACATTCACAATCCGCCCATCTGCTCGAAACACACTGTACTCTGATATATCGCCCGCAGACCGAGAGTGCTGGGTGATCCCTCTTTTCTGGAGTCGAATCTTTGGTCTACGATGTCGAAGGGGTCAGGAGTCCGAGAATGCCGGTTGTGTGGAATGTACCCGCGATTGCGGTTCGAAGTGCTGGAACTCCCCCAGGCTGCAGCCCACGGGGCTTGGCACAGATTCTGCGAGCGATTCGCAGGACGGTGATCCTGGGTCTGCTGGGAGTTTGCATCTCCAGTGGTCTCACCATGGCGGCCACCGGATCGGGCCAGCGGTTGGCTGTCCTGAATCAGCAATACCACTTGGCACAAGAAGCTTTCGGCAGTGCCATCGAAGCTGTCGCTGCCTCCTGTGAACAGTCTCAGCTCGAAACCCTCGCCGTCGAATTTCGGCAGATGGCCCTGCCCCTGGAACAACAACCCGGGAACGTTGACAACCTCCCGCAGCAGGTGCAGCTGGACATCCCCCAGAGCCTCCCGGCAGCCGAACGTGCAGCACGGGTCAGGGTTCGCCAGTTGCGTTTGGATCATGCTGCCTCCTTGTACAAACTCTCGCGTACGGCATTGGCGGAGAAGCATCCGAGCTTGGCCTATCGCTTGGTGCGCGAGGTGTTGTTCCATGATCCTGACCACGCGCGGGCTCGCGGACTGTTTGGATACCAGCGAGATGGAGATGAATGGACCACTCCCTTCGCGGCAGACATGAAGCGCCGTCACTTGGTCTGGCACGACGAGTTTGGGTGGCTCCTTGATGAGCATGTCTCGCGTTACACCGCCGGCGAGCGGTTCTATCAGAAAAAGTGGATCTCCGCGGAACGGGAAGAGACTCTCCGTTCCAACTTCAAGAATGGCTGGGTCATCGAGACTGAGCATTTTCGTGTTCAGACGAATCACAGTCTCCAGAAAGGAGCCCAACTGGCGGCCTCCGTCGAGGTCTTTCACCGGTACTTTATGCGGGAGTTTGCCGCGTTCTTCAAATCCCCTCAACAGATGGACAAATTGTTCAAGGAAGGGAATGCGGGAAAGCAGGGCAACCCTTACGTCATCCACCACTTCCGCCTGCAAACGGAATTCGTCGACCGCCTGTCGAAAGAATGCCCCAGTGCCAGACAAATCAATGGCATCTACATGCCCTCTCACCGCAGAGCCTATTTCTTTCACAACCCACTCACCCCCGCCGAGGCTTCACTGGAAACCATGTACCATGAAGTGACCCACCAGTTGCTGGGTGAGAGCACTCTTCAGACAGTCCCCGTCGGGCATGTGAGAGACTTTTGGGTCACCGAGGGGATGGCATGCTACTTCGAATCATTTCGTGTGACCGAAGACGGGACGATCCATGTGGGGGACATCAATCATCCCCGGTTCCTGGCAGCGCGTGACCAGATATTCGTGACCCAGAACTACATTCCGCTGGATCGGTTCACGGCAGAGGGCATGCTCCCATTTCAGAAAGGGGATCTCCCCTTGCTGCAACTGAAGTACGCGCAAGCCACGGGTTTGACCCATTTCTTTCTGCATTACCAGGACGGACTCTATCGGGATGGATTCATCGAGTATCTGACTCAGATCTACAGTCCCGATCAGCGCGTACGGGCGCGGGCCAAAGCGCTTGAGCAAATTCTCGGTGTGCCGAACACGACTCTCGATACCCAATATGCGGCCTACATTCGAGCGATGGGACCGCCACCGGAAATCATCCCTTGACGACATTACTCGACCTTTGTCGCCAGCGGCGGAGGTGGCGGGACGACTGGCGAGTGTGTTACCAAGGGGGGCAACTGACCGTCGGCATGAGTTTGCAGAATCTCGCGCACCACGCTCGTGGGGATCATCAGGGATTCCGTCCGCCCTGATCGAGCGATGTTGATCCCGATAATCTGACCGTCCATATTCACGACCGGTCCCCCGCATTCTTCAGGCTTCAACACACTGTCATGCTGAATGACTGCTGGGAATCCACTCGCCCGCTTGCTGATCTCTCCGCCCAATCGATTTTGCTGTGCGATTCGAGACAAGAACTCGCCGAACGGATGAGTCAGCGTCGCCGGAATGAACAGGGACTTATCTGCCCGTCGAACCTCGAGCAGGAGAGTTTCGCCGGGTGAGTGATGCGAAATCTCTTGAATCAGCTCCATCCGCGATCCCACCGCGACCTCTCCCACTTTGATGATGGCATCTCCGACCTGCAGTCCCGCAGCGGCAGCTCCACTGTTCTCAAAAATGTTGCTGATAACCGCCTTGCCAGAACCATCCTTCAGTTGAATGCCCAAGACTCCGTGAATCTGATCCCGTTCGATTCGTCTGCGGGCGACACTGACCACTCCCACGGCCAAAGGTATTTTTTCCAATCCCGGAGTAATCACAAACTGTCCCAACGCCGGGTCCACACCATCGCTCCACACGGCGGTCGACCAGCCAGAACCGCTTCCTTGGAGCAGAACCAGATCGTGCGATTCGGAACAGCCCACAGGTCGTACTGAGAATTTCTCTTTTCCACGTTGTACCGTGATACGACGCAGTGGATCGATCTCGCTGGCCTTCGAGACAATCAGTCCTTCGGCGGAGACCACCAGTCCCTGGGCCACCGGTTTGTCGTCCATCAGCACGCGCACGACGGCGGGGCGGACTGCCAGAACCACCGGTTCAAAGGCGACTCGCACTCGCGTTCCATTCGTCAGCCGGTCCGTGGGAAGTGCTTTCTGTGCCCACACCGCTGTCGATCCGGACACGAAAGCCATACACAGCCAGACAGCGTGAAGGATCAAGGAGCGCAGTTGCATCTGGAGTCCCTACAGTCACTCTCATCACCCGGCGATCAGTATGATCACTCGGGAACCAAAGATCATATCGGCAATCCGTGTGAGAACCCACAAGCGAGACTTTGGAGTGAATTCCGTGTGTGCATCAGGAAAGTAGGCAGCGGCAGAAATTCCTACAGTGCCTCATGCCGTAAGGTGTGTGAGCCGCAGATGAACTCGGATGAACGCCGATGAGGAGGCGAAGCGATGAGAGCAATCCGTTCGCGATCCGTTTTCCACTGCGATCATCTGCGTTCATCTGCGGCTCACATTCTCCTGTGATTCTCCTGGCCACCTAGCCTTCGCATGAGGCATGCTGAATTCCGGAATCGACTCACGCATCCGTCTCGTCAGCGAGTGGCCGACCAGCAATCCAACGGTGCATGTTGTTTGCTGCCACTTTCGGGACGCACACACATGAATTCCCGTGGACACTGGAGTGCTAAAGTAGTTCTACGCTGGGTCGTTACACACTCCCAGCCATAAAAACCGCCACATCTTCGCCCCACAGGGGCCGAACTCGATAGCCCAGGGCGGAGCAGAACGACGCCAGTCGTGCCGCGCAGCCCTGGGTCCG
>JANOKO010001103.1:0-1516 GCA_031419335.1 Planctomycetota bacterium | reverse complement strand
CCTCCGGGGTGGGGAAGTCGCAGACTGGGCAACGGAAACCGTGTCGCCCAGTCGCTCGCCAGGCTCCACAAGATTCAACGCTCACCCCCGCCGGGGCCATCCGCAAAGCCTCCTGACCCCGCCACCCCACTGTCACCCCCTGACCGGGCCACCCCGCCGCCCACGCGAACCCCAAGTACCGACGACAAGTGAAGGCGTGGGAGAGTCAGCCGTACTTCGACGACATCAGGGCACAGTTCGATTTGGTGCTGCTTGAGTATCTCAAAGCGCTCGCCGCGTTGGCGAACGTTTGCCGGGAGTGCATGAAGGTTGGCGGGGCGGCCCAGACATTGCCTTGAGCGTCTGGGTGCAGAGCAACAAGAGGATTGACAGTCAAGAATTGTCTGCGAGAATCAAGCATGTTTCCATCCCTCTTGTTCCTGCGTCACCCAGACATCCAGAGCGATGTCTGGGCCACCCCGCCGCGAGCGTGCTCTCTGCAATCATTGGCGTTTCACTACCCAAGCTCTCAAAGCAGCGTCTGAGCAACCCCGCCTCTAACGCATGTTCATTTCACAACAAAGTGGAGCGCGCCCTCAATGGCAAACCCTAATCGGCACGGCAAAGACGATGGATCATTTCAGCGGGCAATGAACACGGGAACGGATACCGTTAAAAGTGGATGCGGGTATCTGCTCTTCGTATTCTGCATTCTAATAGTCATGGGGTATACTGTCTCGTTTATTAAGGGTTGCGCGGGGTAACTGATTACCGTGTCAAAGCATTTGAACACCACGCGGAGTGGCGCAGCCGGAAGAGGTGCTGGCACCGAGAGTCTCTTCTCCGCGAACCTCCTGTACCGCTGGCACACCGGTAGGCCCAAAGCGGCCAACCGGTGCTACCCCGCTCCCACGCCTTGCCATTCCAGCAATGCATCAATCAGTTGAGCCAGTCGTTGATGATTTCAAGAATAAGGCTGAAGGCATCTTTGATTCCTTCACCGACGAAAACTCGCAGAGTCAGCATGCTAAGCCACTTCACAAGTCTGTTCTTGGCAAAAAGTCCCGATAGCCCCCATGCGAACATCCTAAAATGCACAAAACTCTTAGAACCAAACGCTATGGCTTTGCTTCCGTGCTGCCATACTTCTTTGCCACTCTTCTTCATGTCAGTTCTCCAAAATTGCCTAAAAAGACTGCGCAGCTTCGAACCACAACGAAGCCAAGCCATCAACGCCGATGGCCCGTCGGATGGAAACCCCGATGAGTACAGTTTGCCACAAATCTGACAATATGTCCAGGTAAATATGAGCGTATTTATCACGCAACACATTGGTGCCAAGTGGTTTGTGACAATTGGCCGTAAGCTCGCGTCGTAATAATTCCGATGGAGTCGCAGTTCATTTCGCACGCCTAAGTGGAGGTCCAAGGTTTTCCTGAGAAGCGACTGCAAGAACTCATTTATTCCGATCGCCGGATGACGACGACCGAGTATCAGCACACTTACGGCGGGGTGGCCCAGACGCCGCTTTGGGCGT
>JANOKO010001102.1:0-3951 GCA_031419335.1 Planctomycetota bacterium | reverse complement strand
CTTCTTCGCACCTGCGTCGATGTGGCCTTGAGCCTTGCTACGCTCGGTGAAGAGACCGGTGGACTCGATGACGATGTCCACACCGAGTTCCTTCCAAGGAAGGGCGGAGGGACCTGCGCGCACGGCGAGACATTTGATCTCGTGACCATCGACGACCAGGATGTCGTCAGCGGCCAGATCTGGGCTGGACTTCTTGGAGGAGACTTCGCCGTTGAAGCGTCCTTGGGCGGAGTCGTACTTCACGAGGTACGCGAGGTTGTCCGCCGGAACGATGTCGCCGACGGCGACGACCTGTACATCCTTACCGATGATGCCCTGCTCGACCATCGCGCGAAACACAAGCCGACCGATACGACCGAAGCCATTGATGGCCACTTTCACTGTCACGACGAATCTCCGAATCTGAGAACAGGATCGATCCCGGTCAGCCGCGTTTGACGCTGACCCAGGATCGGACCACACGGAATCTCTGCGCAAGCTGCCGTGTGGATCGCAAGTGGGGGAGTTTACCGGGTTGGGGAAGTGGCCTTCAAGGGAGTCGGTTGATGGATCAGCGTTCGCTGATATCGGTCACGCGATCTGCCGCTGGAGATTCGGAGTGGCTGGCACCTCCAAGTGTGTGCGTCTGGATTGTCGGCGATTTTTCCAAAATCGCCTGTTCGCCGCTCGCCGTTGGAGGAGGGATCGAATGAGTGCCAGCTCTGCCGAATTGGGTCTAGGGCAGGCGGATGAAAACAGTCTCCCGTAAGACGGCCATTCCAGGCCGTCTGGCTGCAAGAATCGATCGAGGACGGCCTGGATAGGCCGTCCTACGGGGGACTTGAATTCCCGCCACTTGACTTTTCGCAATCGAACGTCGTACGCATGGCGTTCGTCGCCCCAGCGATTTCGGAGAAATCGCCGACAATCGTGGCGTACACACGGCTTCCAGAAAAAACTTGCGTTTGGAGTAGCCAATTGTCCGATCTGAGAAGTAGAATCAACAGTCGTGGATGCGTTCGATTCGGCTGCCTGTGTTGGAGACCTCGGCGATGTTGCGTTTGCCGCTTGAATCACTCACTGCACCGTACTGCGACGGCGTCAGTCGGCGGTCGTTTCTCCAACTGGGCTTGGCCGGGATGGGGGCGATGTCGCTCGGTTCCGTGCTACAGGCTCGCTCAGCGTCGGCGGGGCAGGGCGGGGGCACGAAGGACACCTCGCTGATTCTCATCTGGCTCGATGGTGGGCCGAGCCACCACGACACCTATGACCCCAAGCCGGATGCTCCCAGTGAGTATCGTGGTATCTGGAGGCATATCCCGACCAATGTGCCCGGCATGGACCTGGGGGAGCTGTTCCCGCTGCAGGCCAAGGTGGCCGACAAGTTCTCGATCATTCGTTCGATGCATCACGACACGGGCGATCACTTCACCGGTGGTCACTGGATGTTGACCGGGCGGGGCGAGGTCAGCGGTGCGGCCACAGCGGGGAAGTACCCCTTTATCGGGAGTATCGCGGCGAAGGTCGCCGGGTCCAGGAAGCCGGGGATGCCCGCCCATGTGGCGGTGCCCTACGCGAGTAGTATCGGCATCCGCCCCGGCTACTTTGGCGGGAATTATCTTGGCAGCGAGCACAACCCGTTTGAAACCGATGGCGATCCGAACGCGGACAAGTACACCGTGGCCAACCTCGGCGAGATCGGCGGGCTGACCATCGATCGGATCGGCGATCGCCGCAGCCTGAACACCGGCCTCGACCGCATTCGTCGCGAGGCCGATCGGACCGGCCTGCAGGCGGCGATGAGCCGCTTCGACCAGCAGGCGTTCGACCTCGTGACGAGTTCCACAGCTCGTGAGGCCTTCCAGATTCACTCCGAGTCGCTCGAAACTCGCGAGCGC
The DNA here is from genome assembly GCA_031419335.1 of Planctomycetota bacterium. Taxonomy (GTDB): domain Bacteria; phylum Planctomycetota; class Planctomycetia; order Planctomycetales; family Planctomycetaceae; genus TH-plancto1. The sequence continues at coordinate 2,074 of JANOKO010001102.1, read as the reverse complement.
TACGGTCGGAACAGTTGGGGCCAGAGCGTGCTGCTGGCTCGGCGGCTGGTCGAGGCGGGCTCCACCATCGTGACGTGTCACTTTGGAGGCTGGGACACGCACTGGAACCATCAAGCGTCGATGGAGCAATACCTGCCCAAGGTCGACATGGCGGTCAGTTCGCTTCTCATCGACCTCGATCAACGCGGTCTGCTCGGCAAGGTGATGGTCGTGGTCTGCGGCGAGTTCGGTCGCACGCCCAAGATGAACGACGGCGGCAACGGCGGCGCTCCGATGAGCCAAGGCACCCCCGGTCGCGACCATTGGGGGAACGCGCTCTCGGTGCTGATCGCGGGCGGCGGCTTGAAGGGGGGCCAAGTCATCGGCTCCACCAACCGCCTGGGCGAGGTTCCCGCAGAACGCCCCCTCCGCCCCGGCGACTTGCACCACACCATGTATCATGTCCTCGGAGTCGACCCCGAGGTCAGCTTCCTCAACCATGCCGGTCGCCCCGTTCCCGCAATTGACCACGGTGAGGTAATTCGAGAGCTGTTATGAACTGCGGAGTCACTCAGAAAAACACCATCGCGAGGTCGCAGTGGCGTATTTCGGGTGCTGGTCCTACGCGCGGCACGGGACAACGATGGCCCGCAGTTCGACAGTGGAGAGTGACAGGGCGAGCCGCTGAATCTGCAAGGCGTGCGATCCGAGGCATCGGCGACGAGTGCTGGATTAGCTGCGAGCAGGCAACGTGACGATCCCCATCCCTGGAAAGCTGAAGAACGGTGCCGTGCGAATCGCGTGTTTCGGTGCTTGCTCTCTCAGGAAGTCAAACTGCTCATCGGTCGGATCGCCAACAATAAACGTTCCGCGATGACCGGCTGCGGCCAGAATGATGGTTTCCGCCAAACAGGTAAAGGTGATTTCACCGCCCGTTGGATTCGTGGGGAAGAGTCCGAAATCAAACGGACAATCCAACTCAGGAACCTGGGCTAGGCATTTGATCACTGTCAAATCCGGACGCTCCGTGAGAACGGAAGCAGACACGTTCTCGGGTTGAGCATCATCCAGAATCACAGCCTGGAAACCAAATTCATCCGCTGACAAGATGCTCCCAATGGCATTCGTTACACAAATGACGACAGCCGCCTCACGAATTTCTCTGCGATCCGCTGTGACCCGATGCAAGGCCGGATCCCAGCCAGTCGTCTGGGGTATCGAGGACAACTGCTGAGGCAAATCGACACAGATCAGTCGCCGCCAAGGTTGGTCTTTCAGCAGACAGCGCACCGTGGACCGGCCCGTCGAACCGGCAGCTCCGATAATCGCCACGGGGCCATCAATACCAGCGATCTGGTGAAATTCCTGGACGAACCGGGCAATGGTCAGGGCTGTAAATCCGTGACCCGTGGTCACTCCCGAGTGAGGATTCGCAGTCTCCAGCAGCCTTCCCTGGCGTGTGATCGATGGAATGAGCGCGCCCAAGCCAACGATTGGAGTCTCGCGCGCCGCCGCGTAATCGATCACGACTTGGAGCGCATCCCGCGCGTCCGGGAGTCGATCGTAGATTTCCTGGGGCGTGAACGGGATGCACAACAACTCCCCGTGCAGATGCCGACCCGCAATCTCAATTTCCAGTCGACTCAGAATGATGCAGGGCGTCTGGAGTTCGTTGACCACATGGTCTGGTAATCGCGCCAATTCCGGAAACGGCTTCAGCTTTTCCTGGAAATCGCGAGGGTGGACGACGAAGGCAAAATCGAGTGGTCCCTGATACGTCGGGCGACAGGCCTCCACCGTCGTGATATGAGCGTCATCGACCCAGTTTGTCGGGGCGATCGGAAACTCGGGTGACGCTTCAAACACGGAATCCAGCTGCGCGGAATTCTCACCGGGCGTATACCTTCGATTCCACTTCTTTCCCAGCCCATGCGAGTACCACCATGACTTCTGGTGGACCACCTCGACGCCCAAGCCATCGGCCACAGCATGTGCCGCAGCCTTAGCCAAAACCTGATTCGACCACGATTTGTCGTGGTGCTTCGGACAGGCCGCGCGGACTAGGATCGTAAAGTAGACTCGGCCGGGGGAAGTG
>JANOKO010001101.1:0-1573 GCA_031419335.1 Planctomycetota bacterium | reverse complement strand
GGGCCACTGGTGCAGAGGTTGCCGCCAACCGTGGCTCGGTTCTGAATCTGCACGCCGCCGATGATTGACACTGCATCCGCGATGGCCGTGTAGTGCTCGCGAATCGTCGAGCATGCCTGCAGCTTGTAACACGGCACAGCTGCTCCCAGACGGAGTCCGTTGCTGTCGGTCACGAGTTGGGTCAGTTCAGGAATCTTTTTGAGGTCGACCACCAGAGCCGGACGAAACCGCCCCGTGCGCATGTGGTCGATGAGGTCGGTCCCCCCCGCCAGAGGTCGACTGTCGCGGCTGGTGAGCAGGGAGACTGCCTCGGCCAGCGAGCGGGGGCTTTCGAAATCGAAGTCGTGCATGTTGCGAGATTCCCCAGCGGCGTCGATCCACCGAGAGCGTCGGTCGAATCCACCAACGGTGATTGGACCGCGTGAGAGGGCGGGCGTCAATCGTGACGTGACGACTCGATCCGTTTAGCCGCGACGCGAAGTCTTCGAAGCGGAGCGCTCGACCGCGCGAGACTTCCGAAGTCCGCTCTGATAGCGATCAACAGCACGGAACCGCTACGGCGTGGTCATTCGCGAGGGGGCTGCCTAAAATCGGTTCTTCAGGCACTGACCACCTACTCTGCAGGACTCCTCATGTTTGTTCTCGATCTTCTCGCACGCTGGGCCCATGTCGGGGCGGCGATTGTTCTGATGGGCGGGGCGATCTTTACTCGCTTCGTGCTGATGCCCGCAGCTGCGGAGTTGCCCGAGGAGCAACATGTGGCGCTGAAGGAGCGGCTGCGAGTGCGGTGGAGCAAGTTCGTCATGTGGGGAATCATGGCGCTGCTGATCAGTGGGTTCTACAACTTTGCGATGGGGATACCAACGCACAAGGGGCAACCGCTGTACCATGCCTTGGTCGGGACGAAGATGCTGCTCGGATTCGGGGCGTTCTTTTTGGCCTCGGTGCTGTCGGGTCGCTCGGCGAAGTTTGCACCGCTGAGAGCGAACGCGGGCAAGTGGCTCGGTGTGCTGATTCTGATCACGGCGATCGTGTCGGGGATCGGGGGATTCCTGAAGGTCGGGGTGCCCGCGAATCCGGTGTTGATGCAGTCGAGGAACTAGAGCATTCCACAATTGCATGTGCGCCGGAATGTAGAACGGACCCCCAGGTCCGTTCCGCCCGGACCTAGGGGTCCAGGCTACGAGGGCGCATACCGATTCGTCGAATGCTCTTGTGGTCGCCAATGAGGAATTGAGTCGGAAGAGGGGTGAACACTCATCTCCACACATCAACACAAATCCGGGAATCACTTTGGTCTGGATTAGTGTTGATAAGTGGAGATTAGTGTGCCTAAATTCCCCTGCGAGTTGAGTTCTGGAGCGGCTGAGTCAGGCCAGTATCGTTGTTCCATGTCTACCCCATGCCGATGGCGTGGGTGCTCATTGCCAGAGTCCCCGATGCCCATCTTCATTGCCCACCGTCAGGTCAACTTCTCCGAAACCGATATGGCGGGGATTGTTCACTTCGCGAACTTCTACCGCTGGATGGAAGAGGCCGAACACGAATACTTCCGCTCGCTCGGGCTGCGGAT
>JANOKO010001100.1:0-2516 GCA_031419335.1 Planctomycetota bacterium | reverse complement strand
CCAACGACTCGAACCATGACGACTCAACCACTCTGCTGCCTTCATCCCTCGATGTCAGCAGCTTCTGGACAGAATCATCCGAGGCCCTCAGCTCTTCTGAACTGAGCGACTCGACACTGAATAATCCGCCCGGATTGTTCTTCCCTTAGAGCAGTTCTGCGCAGGGTCATTACACATTCTCAGCCGCAAAAATCCGCCACCTCTTCGCCCCGAAGGGGCCGGACTCGATAGCCCAGGGCGGAGCAGTTCGACGCCAGTTGTGTCGCGCAGCCCTGGGTCCGCGAACACCACAGAACTGTCCCCAACCCTGAAAGGGCGTCACCCCGAGCCGCCGAAATGGTGCCGCCCTTTCAGGGTTTCGATGAGAGGTGCGGCCTCCTGACCCAGGGCGGCGTTCCCCGACTTCGTCGGATCACTGGCCCTGGGCTATCGAGTCAGGCCCCTTCGGTGCTTCGGAAGTGTGCCCTGGAAAGGCATTTGGGGCTGGGAATTCCATGTGTAAAGACCGGATCTGAAACCGTACTCGTGGTCCGTCAAGGCTTGATTTAGGGGTCCGCTCCCCTCGGGAGGGCGAGGCTCCCGCCAAGCCGCGACTGCGAGTCGACGCGTCCCCTGGCTCGCGGCTCAGCCGGAGCTTCGCCCTCCCGCGCGGGCCTGGCTCAACCCCAAGTCTGAGCCTTGGCGGACCACTAGCTGCGGATTCTGCAATCATCTCCAGGCAGTGTCCGACGGACTCAGCCAACCTAAGAAGTTCATCCTCACCAAAGCCCAGTCCACGACCGCCTGGAGCCAACTGGCATCGCATGCGGCCCATTCGCGGTTTGCTCAGACCCCTGGGAATCGCTGCGTGTTTTTCAGACACACACACCCGTTCGTGCGTCTTCATGTCCTATTCCTTGATTCATCGCCGACGACACGAGATACTCCCCTCCTTGGCTCCTGTAGCTCAATTGGATAGAGCATCGGTCTTCGGAACCGAAGGTTGTAGGTTCGAGCCCTACCGGGAGCAATGTGATACGCCTTTCGACGGATTCGAGTGTGAACGACACACTCGGATCAGTGGGCGTGGATGTGAGTGGTCAGAGAGGGTGCAGGGTGCGAATGAAACTCTGGACCTCTTGACGGCTCGTGTGAAGTGAATGCGGGAGAGGCTGGTCGTTGTCGGGTATCATCAAGGCCGCTGCAATGGCTCAACGGAACCACAGTGATGCTGAAGTCGATTTTTTTTTTCTTGATGGGTGTGTGGGCTCTCTCAACTGTTACAGTGAGGGGCGAGGACGTGCCAGTTCCCTCCCAGCCTCATCCAGTTCCCACACTCGACGAGTTGGTGCTGTTCCAGCCAAGCCGTAGAGGTCACTGGACACCTGCGAATCTGAAATACACTGATGTCGAGTTCTCCTCCGCGGATGGAACCAGTTTGCATGGTTGGTATTGCCCAGCAGAACAGCCTCGAGCCGTGGTGCTGTACTGCCACGGTAACGGGGGGAATGTGTCGCAGCTTTCGGGACTTTTGGGGTATTTGCAGACGAAACACCGGTTGTCGATCTTGGCTTTCGATTATCGCGGCTACGGGAAAAGCCGAGGTCTGCCGACTGTTGAAGGAGTCCTGGCCGACGGTCGGTCCGCACGAAGCAAACTTCAGGAACTGGCGGGGATTCAATCGTCAGAGGTCGTGATATGGGGCAATTCGATGGGCGGGGCTGTGGCAGTTCAATTGGCGGCAGAGGAGTGTCCACACGGGCTGATCCTCGAAAGTACCTTTGATTCCTTTAAGACGGTGGCGTTGCACCATTCTCCCCGGTGGGGCTCGTTTGTGCCGGAAGATCGTCTCGCTTCCGTCCGACACATTCCTCTTGTGAAATGCCCGTTGTTCCAGGTGCATGGAACCGCAGACCGGGTTGTGCCGTTTGAATTGGGGCAGGCCCTGTACAAGGCGGCGAATGACCCCAAGCTGTTTGTGAAACTGACCGGAGCGGACCACAACACCCCCCGGCCGCTGGAGATGTACACCCAAATCGACCGGTTTCTGGACCAGACCTGTGACGAGGCCGCAGCTGCGAAGAGTTCTCCGCCTGTTCCGTAAACTCCGGCTTTGCACCGTTCTGAGTGAAGTTTTGGAGAATGTGCGACTGAGGAAAAACTGCAAATTGACTTCGAATATCGACACCGATATTGTTGCTGCTAGATAGATTCACCGTGTCTTCACGAGGAGGGGCGGCACACATCGTCTGCATTCAAGGAAGGCGTGTCATGTTGGGCCAATTGGTCCCAGTCGGCGGAGGGGATCCGATCCCCCTTCTGAAGACACCGTTGCTCATCGGACGACGCAGCCGTTGCGACATCGTTCTCGATTTCCCGAATGTTTCGTCGCAACATTGTGAACTCGCATTCATCAACGGGTTCTGGCAGATTCGGGACTTGGGTAGCAGCAACGGGGTCAAGGTCAACGGCGTGCGGCTGGACACGAAATTCCTTCAGCCGGGCGACTTGGTCTCGATTGCGAAGCACAAGTTCAC
>JANOKO010001099.1:0-3099 GCA_031419335.1 Planctomycetota bacterium | reverse complement strand
GCCGCCTTCGCCCTTGCCCCCCTTGCCGCCACCACCGCCGCCTTCGCCACCGCGTTCGGCGGTCTCGCCTTGCTCGGTGCCATGCCCGAGGAGGTTCAACACCTCTTCGCGGACATCTTCCAGCTTCAGGCCGAGGTTCATCAGCACCTGGGCTGCGACCCCTTCCTGCTCCCGCAGCAGGCCGAGCAGCAGATGCTCCGTACCCACATAATTATGGTTGAGGTTGCGGGCCTCTTCCATTGCGTATTCGATGACCTTTTTGGCTCGTGGGGTCTGCGGCAGCTTCCCCATCGTGACCATGTCGGGACCGGATTGGACGATCTTTTCGACTTCCAGGCGGATTTTGCGGAGGTCCACGTCCAGATTCTTCAGGACGTTGGCAGCGACGCCCGACCCTTCCTTGACCAGACCGAGCAGGATGTGCTCGGTGCCGATATATTCATGGTTGAACCGCTGGGCTTCCTGGTTGGCTAGCTGCATGACCTTGCGGGCGCGGTCGGTAAAACGCTCGTACATCGAAGAGACTCCATAAATGGCTGCGGGAGACCGTCCGGGAGGATCCTACGAGTCACATCAACGAATCAACCCGAAGCTGTCCAGGGTACGTAACCTCTGGCACGGCTTCGGGCTTGGCAGAATCGCTGAGTGTCTCGCCCCAACCGGTCGGCGGTCAATTCTAGTTCGGGAGTTGCAGTGCGGCAAGAGGCGGAATATGCGTTGAATCACGCGGGGGAAATGGAGCAGTCGATGCTGATGCGTTTTTAGCCTGAGTCCACCCTGCCCGACTCTGTACGCCGAGGTCTTCGGGATACAGAGGCACTCCACCGCATTACCTGCATTTGTCTTGAGTCATGGACTCTTTCGTCTGTTGACGGGAGAATATCCGCGTCTAGCTGCGCATCAAACCTTCATCGACGCAAGGAGTTCCCGTGTCTGGCGATTCGTCCCACTCCTCGAGTTCCGTCGGGAACGGGTCGTCGGAGGATGCGAAACGCCTTCCAATTCGGGATCTTGTGGAACTTTGGCATTCGCAGCAAGCCCAATGGCTGAGAGTGTTTGTGTTCGGGATCTTGCGGAACAATGACTTGGTGGCGGATGTTCTGCAAACGGTCTTTCGGAAGGCCCTCGAGCATGGCGAGACGGTCGAACCGCAGTCGGTTCGGGCGTGGTTGACGAAGGTGGCCCACAATGAAGCCTTGCTCCTCAAGCGGAAGCAAGGGGTCATTTCTCGGGCCATGACGAAGCTCAGAGGCGGCCAATCGGGGCTCGACGCGATTGACCTTCCGATCGCAGAACTGATACGGCAAGAGACAGCCGTGAAAGTTCAGGTGGCGGTTGGTCGACTTCCCGCAGAGCAACGGTTTGTGGTCGAGCGGCGAATCCACAGCGACCAGACGTTCGCCGAGATCGCAGCTGAGTTGGAAGTGCCGCTGGGGACCGTGTTGACGCGAATGCGGCTCGCCTTGGCGAAGCTGCGAGTGGCCCTTGATGACGAGGATCAATGAGAGGTCGCAGAAGTCTTACGACTTCTGCTACGGACTTCCACAGGAACCAATCATGACGAATCCCAACCCAACCGACGACACCCTCCTACTAGCGGTGCTGTACGTCCTCAACGAGTGCGATGAGTCCGAAGCGGTTGCTTTCGAGGCCCGCCTCGGGGATGACTCCGCTGCACAAGAAGCTCTCGTCGAAGCTGTGCGAATCGTAGCGATGTTACAGTCCACGCCCACGTGCGAGTCGTTGGAGTCCAGCCTTCAGGCTGCTCCGGGAAGAGCGGCCCCCGCTCGCCGATCTTGGCAGACCGCTTCACTCATTACAGCCAGCCTGTTGGTGGCTGTGGCTGTGATTTGGCAGTCGTTCCCGTCCTCTCAGAACCATCAGGTGGCCATCCATGAAGCCCCCGCCTTGGCCCAGGCGTGGACCGCTTTCGATGCTGAACAAGTCGTCGTTGCAGAACCCACCGACGAAGAGACCACTGAAGACTCCGCTGATGAACTGGAACCGGCCAGCGATGTCCCCGATTGGCTGCTGACGGCTGTGCTGTTTGAAGAAGCCAGCGGCGAGTCAGACGACGAGATGGGGTTCGACGAGGAGTCGCAACTATGAGCCTCCGTACCGGAACCGTTTCGAGCAACGTTTTGACGTGCGGCACTCACCCCCAACCCCTCTCCCGGGGGGAGAGGGGAGCCGGAAGACTTACGTCCGCCGCTCGCTGTCTACTCTTGTTTTCGGCACTGCTGGTGTCAGCGGTCTCAGCGGATGACGATGCCAAAGAAGGCGACAAGAAGAACCCACTGAAGGAGGCTGCGAAAGCCGCTCTTTTGAAATCGGTGGGTGAGATTCAACCCGAGCAAGAGGCCGCAGTTCTCGCCTTTGCCGGGGAGCATCACCCGGAACTCAAGACCTTGGTTGAGTCGCTCAAAACCGCCAATCCGGACGGATATAAGAAGGCGATTCACGATCTCAGCAAGACTCACGAACGGCTTGGTAAGCTTAAGACCAACAAGGCCAGTGAACGCTACGAACACGAGTTGGCTCTCTGGAAACTCGAATCCCGAATTCGTCTCACAGCTGCTCGCAGCGTGATGAAGGATACGGATGAGTTGCGGGCCGAACTGAAAGCACTTGTCGAACAGAGGCAGGCGCTGTCGCTCGCCTGGCTCAAGGCGGAACGCGAACGAGCCGCAGCTCGGTTGACGAAGCTCGACGCGGAACTGCTCACAGCACAGACCAAGCCAGCCGAGTCCGTCGACGCCGAAGTCGACCGGCTGCTCAAGTCGGTGAAGACCAAGAAGCCGGGCGTAGCGGCGAGCATCAAGAACGAGAAGTCGAAGAAGGCCAAGCCGAAAGAAGCGACTCCGTAGCAGAACTCGTAAGAGTTTTGCCGACCAGAGATCAACGACCAACCTGCCATCAGAAGTCTTACGACTTCTGCTACGACTCCCGTGGAGTTTTCGAATGACGAGTAGAACTCGAACCTGGACCTTGCTCGTGGGACTCTGTCTCGCGTGGACCACTTCGCTCCCCGCTGCCGACACGATCGTCCCCGCCAGCCAACGGTTCCAGGCGACCGATACTTCAGAAGTGCCCGACTTC
>JANOKO010001098.1:0-4409 GCA_031419335.1 Planctomycetota bacterium | reverse complement strand
CCTCGTCCTTCCAAGCGTCGCGCAGCTCCATCGACGGACTGTTGTCGACGAGTACGAGTAAGTGCGATTGCAGCTTCTCGTCCTTGCTGAGGACTAGCACCGGCTCCAACAACATCCCCACCGCGATCAACAGCAGCAGCGTTCGCGTCGCAAACAGAAACCACCGCGCCAGGCGACTCGTCTGCCGGGCATCCCAGCGATAGACCACCGCTAACCCGCCCGTGAAGACCGCCAGCACGGCCAACAGCAACAGCATCCGGTCGCCCGTCGGCAGCGAGATCCAGTCCAATGACCAGCGCCCCCCCTCGGTCCACGAGGAGCGGTCCAGGCCGAACAGGATGTCCCACAGACGTTTCATCTCAACTCCGACTCCCCCGTAGGACGGGCATTCCTGCCCGTCCCCGTGCGCTCACGAACCTCTCGAACAACCCAGCCCGATCAATCGGAGGATCAATCGATCATTTCTCTCCCGCTCCACCTGCGGCCTCAACGCAGCAACCCGGACTCCGAACTAGGACGGGCAGGATTGCCCATCCTACATGTCACCGTCTTCGATCGATCCAGGCCGCTAATAGCGTCTCCACGATCAGCAGCCCCAGCAGCACACGGACTACGTACCGCCACAGCTCAGCCCCGGCTGCGGAGATCTCCAGCGCCTCGCCGGAGACGTGGATGATCTTGGGGATGAGTTTTCCAAGGAGCCCTTGGAACGCTTCGTCCGTCAGTTTGACTTGACGGCTATCGCGGTGGTCTGGGCTGATCGCGAACTCGCGTTTGACCGGTTCGCCAGTGGGGCCTTTCCAACCGATACGTGCGATGCCCGCTCGGTACGTCTCCGGAGAATCCAGACGTGGGTGTGTCAGGCTCAGATCGAGTGGAATGACCATCGCTTCAACCAGCCCAGGACTGGTCAGGTCAATCGTGGCAGGGGCAGTGCTTTTATCAAACGGGAATCGCAAGGGTTCGCCCGCAGTCAGGTTCTCCCACCGCGTGACTTGTGCTGCCACCGATTGGCAGGCGAGCCGCGTCGCCATGACAAAACTCCCTTCCGTCTGCCAGTCGCTCCACGCGCGGTCGGCTGTCACCGTCCACAACAAGACGCGACCGTCTCCAAATTTCTTTTCAATCAGGGCCGGAGACTGGTTCGTATCACTCCACCTCGCCAGGACTCGCACCCGGGGGTCATCGTCCAAGCTGACGACACCCTGGATTCGGTGGGGGCGAATTTTGGACAGCGCTTCGGGAGTTAATCGTGCGAGTTGCGACACGGGAGAATCGCTGGCGGGTTCCATGACCAGCCCTCGCGCTGAGATGTCGCGCGGAACTTCCAGCTTCACCGGGAGCAGTCCATCCCCGCCCTTGAAGAGCAAACTGTTGTAAGTCTCGATGTCGACTTCGTCGCCCATGTAGATCATCAATCCCATCCCGGCCTGGACCAATTGTTCAAGCTCCTTCACGCGATCGGGCGGCAGTGTGTCCACATTGACGAGTACGACAACATCGGGAACGGCCAATGGTTCTCGGACCCATTCCGTGTCCAAAAACTGCGAGACATTCCACGGCGAATTGGCCGCTGTGATTGCGAATTCCAAGAACTCCGTCTCACTCCCCCCAGCTACCAGTTCCAGGTCCACGGCTCGCCGCACATCGACCATCAAGTACCGTGTGTTGTCCGCAATGATGGCATCGCTGGGGATCGAAAAAGAGATGTGGTGCTGCCCAGGGGTTTCAAAGACGACTTGCAGTGGGATTTCTACGGTGGCATTTGTTCCGACTTCAGGAAGCTCGATCGTCTGATCGACACCATCGACTTGATAGGTGGCGACCTGAGCCGGAAGCGTCTCGGCCCCGTCGTTGCGAATCTTGACCAGGAACTGGGCCGGGGAGTCGACCATCACCACCGGCTCGATCCGTTCGAGCGATTCGAGGACGCGGTTGCCGGTCGGCTCCACTCCGGTGTCGAAAACGCGGAGTGTGACTTCACTCGCCGCCCATCTGTCGCAGACTTCGGCGACTTCCGGCGTCCACCCGGCTTCCCACAGATCGGTGACAACGATCACTTCCTTCATCGGGAAGACAGCGGACTTCAAATGCAGATCAACAGCTCCCAATGTCGAGGCCCAGGCACTCCCGGTATCGACCGGTTCGAGTTGCTCCATCCGCTCCAGCAGATCGGCCAAGGCGGACTCATCGAGTTGCGATTGCTTGACGATCGGCGTATTCGGATGAGAGGTCGTAATGACCGTCACGCTGTCCTGCGGCCCGATCTGGCGGAGGATTTCGGTGGCTGTGCGGCGGGCGCGGTCGAAGGTCGTCGACGTAGCGGGCTTGTGTCCCATGCTGAGTGAATCGTCGAGCACGATCACCCGGCTGGCGCGCCCCGTGAGCCGCAACATCCCAGCAAGGTTCGTCCCCTTCCCGACGGGCCGTGCCACCGCGAAAATGAGGAGCATCACCGCCAGTGTGCGTAGGGCCAGTAAGATCCACTGCTCGATCTGCAGCCGCTTCTTGTTGGTCTTTAGCGTTAGCTTGAGGTACTTCATCGGTGCCCAGTCGACCCGAATGAACCGTTTGCGGTTCAGCAGGTGAATGATGATCGGCGCACTGGCGAGCAGCAGACCGAACAACAAACTGGGGAGGAGGAAGGACATGCGGAGTGAAGTGAGACCAGAGCTGAGAGCCAATCGCGAGCGGCAGACGTGAGTCTGCTGCGTCAGAGACGGAGGGACGAGAAAGTCAAAGCTCGAAATTCGAAACCAAAAGGCGGCTCTGTACCCCGAAGGGGTTGCACATCACAGCCCAGGGTTGGCGACCAACGGGAGCCTACCCTGGGTATCCGAGTGGCGATGGAACAAACCCTGAAGGGATTCCACATCCGCGAATCACCAGCGATTCGAGGTACAACCCCTTCAGGGTTGATTGGCAGGCACGGGCTTTTCCCAGGGTGCGCTCCCTTCGGTCGCGACCCTGGGCTGTGATGTGCAACCCCTTCGGGGTACGGATGTGGTCTGTCAACGAGTTTCGATTTTCGAATTTCGTGCTTCATTTTTCTCTTACTCACCCTGCACCTCCCCGCTCTCTTCGGCTCGTCCCGAACCCGTCATCCGGCCCCGGTGCCGCGTCGGGCCGGAGAGTTGCCGGGCATGCAGGAAGTGGCTCAGCTTCACGCCGAGGTTTTCATCCGTCAGCACTTGCAGGTAGTCGATCCCGGCGTACTGGCAGCGCGTGCGGACCTCGCCGATGAATGACTCCATCGCGGCTTGGTACGCCTCGCGGAAGGCCCACGGCTCGGCGAAGATCTCTTCGCTCCCTTCGATGTCACGGAAGATCACCGAGTCCTTGAACGGCATCTCGATCTCTTCCCGGTGCAGCACATGCAGGATCAGGATCTCATGCCCCGAATACTGCAGCTTCCCCATCGCGTCATAAAGCGTATCAAGCGGCGTCAACAGGTCGGAAAGAATCACCACCATCCCTCGGCGGGGATACTTGTCGGCCAGCATCTTCACGACAGCGCCCAGATCAGTCTCACCCACACACTTCGTCTTTGTCAGCATGTCGTCGAACCGAATGAGCTGCGACGAGGCACTCGACTGCGGCAATTCGGCGGAGAGCTTGGTACTGATTGTGGCTAGTCCGACGGAGTCGCGTTGCTTGATTAGCGCTCCAGCCATTCCACAGGCGATCGTTGACGCGATATCGAACTTGCTCTTCGGCTGTCCGTACAACATTGATGCACTGGCATCGACGACAAAGAACGCTCGCAGGTTCGACTCTTCCTCGTAGCGCTTGATGTAGAACCGATCGCTACGACCGAAGACCTTCCAATCGATGTTCTTCAGGTCATCGCCCGGTGTGTACGACCGGTAGTCGGCGAACTCCGGCGACAGACCATGCAACGGCGACCGGTGCAGCCCCGAGATCGACCCCTCCATCGGCTGACGGGCTTTGACGCCAATCGCCGTAAGGCGGGAGAGGAGAGGTGGGTCGATGTAGCTGGGCATGGGGATCGCTGAGAGTGAGGACTGCGTGTTCTGTGGTTCCGCTGATCTGTGTTCATCTGCGATTATCTGCGGCTAATCCCGTATTCAAGAGAGTGAATGGCGAGTCGGGTGCGGGATGGCCGCTGGGGAATTCGATGAAGGAGTTTTGAGCCGCAGATGAACACAGATGAACACAGATGAACGCAGGTGAACACAGATGAATGCAGATGAATGCAGATCACGAGGAGGGGGGCATGGGGATCGTAGAGAGTGGGGGGACGATGTGTTCAGTGGTTCCTCTGATCTGTGTTCATCTGTGTTTATCTGCGGCCATTCAGAATCTCACGAGTGAGTGCTTTGCCTGTCGCGAAACAGCCGCTGGGGAGTTCGATGAAGGAGTTTTGAGCCGCAGATGAACACAGATGA